>JBLHKW010000084.1:0-22299 GCA_047618565.1 Planctomycetota bacterium | reverse complement strand
CGTGGCGCAGCCGCCCTACGGCACGATCGAGGCCAACTGGAAGCAACGCATCGACCAGCCCTACATCTACATCGACCTCACGGGCAGCTACACCGGGACGGGCCGTGTACTCGCGCAGCTCGCGCAGCTCGCGCAGGAGATGGAAGCCCAGGGCATGCAACCGTCGGGCGCACCGTTCGGACTGTTCTACGACGACCCGGGCAAGGTTGCCGTGGCCCAGCTGCGTTCGCGCGCCTGCCTGCCAGTGGATCGCCGGGTCGCACCGCGCGCTCCCCTCAAGACCGACATTCTGCCCAGCAAGACGGTCGCCTACGCCTTCGTCGGTGGACGCTACTCCGACCTGCCGCGCGCCTACCACGGCCTGTACTCATTCATGGACGGCATGAACTGGAGCGAACGCGGACCGATACGCGAGATCTACCTGGTGCGCCCCGACGGAACCAACGACGCCGACCTGATCGCCGAGATTCAGATCCCGGTCGGCTGGTCGGACTGATCGCGGATCAGCTCGTCAGGAGGCCGCCGGCCTCCGGCGGATAGAGCTTGTAGACCACCGCCTGCCCGTCGAGCTCGATGCGCGCGCGCAGACGATCGCCCGACTGCAACAGCGGCGAGAGATCCACCGGCGCCGACGCCGTATGTTCCCGGCCACGCCGGTCGAGCAGCTTCCAGCCCGAGGCACCCTGCGCAGCGACGATCTCGTACAGCTCGCCGGTATCGTCGTCCTCCGCCAGGGCCTGCTCGCCGAGCTTCTTGTTGGCGTCCGTGATGCGCGGCAAGGAGAGGCGCAACTTGGCCAGCGTCTCGCCGAAGTCAGCCTTCAAGGTCATCTCGTGTGCGGATTCGGCCCACAGACAGAAAGCCTCCAGGGCGTCGATCAGGTCGCGCGCCTCGGCTCCATCCTCGAGCTCATCGCGCTCCGCCAGCCAGAATGCCGTGAAGCGCAGGAGATCTGCCGCCGAGAGCTCCTCGAACACGCCGATGCCCTCGCCGAAGCGACCGAGACAGCGCAGTACCGTATAACGCTCGGCCAGCGCCTCGTCTCCGCCCACGGTACGGGTCTCCCAGAGGAACTCCTCGACCATCGCGCCCACGACCCCGGGAAAATCCGGTGCCGGCGTATCCTCCTCGTCGTCGGAGTCTTCGTCGAGATCCAGATCGCGCTCGAGGGCACCGAACAACTCGTCGAGATTCTGCCCGGCGCGACGCCCATTGTCGAAGACGGCGACCGCACCGCGGGCGCCGTCGGGCGGCTCCGGATCCGCAGCATCCTCGCGAACCGGCTCGGGCGCCTCCGGTTTGATCGGTAAGGCAGGCGCGGACAGCACCTGCCACGCCTGGGTCAACACCCTGCGCGCCTCGGCCAGATCGATCCCGGAGGAGAAGGCCATCTCATCGAGGATCGCACCCAGCTCGTCCGCCCCACCATGGGCAAGTTGCGACAGATCGCAGGGCTGCTCCTTGAGGCGACGAAACACGGAGTCGACCTCATCTTGGATGAGGCCCGCATTCGCCAACCACCGGCGCGTTGCCGCGAGCACCTCCTCGTCGGACGGACCGGCTTCCGGTGCCGGGCTCGCGGTTTCCTGCGCGCCATCCAGCTTCGGAGTCCAGAACATGGCCTCGAGCTCGCGCTGCGAGACGTGCAGCACGCGACTGCCGCCGTGTGCGATACGCGTGCGCTCGAGATCGGCCTCGATAGCGGCCACCAGCCCCAGTCCGCGCAGGATGCGCACGGCACTCGAAAGGCAGCAGGCCTCGCCCTCGATCGGGTACAGGCGACCGACGACCAGGTCGCCCTCGCTGACCGTGTCGTTCGACGGAAACTGGCGCACCGGATGCTCGCCGTAGCCCGCCAGATCGCGCAACCATCCACCCCCACCTTCAGCCAGGGAGGTCACCTTGAAGACGCCGGTGAACGAACCGAAGAAGCCCTCGGCCAGCTCGCTCACTGGCTTGGGCACGGAATCGTGCCAGCGCCGGAGCAGACCCTCGACCGGGGTCTTGCGCAGGGCCGCGCTGTGACGCTCGAGCACGAACCACTCGATGTGGCGGCGCGCCGCGAGAACCGTCTGGCGTGTGTCGCCCGCAGGCAAGGGTCCCCCGAAGAACTCCCCCACGCTCGCTTCAAACTCCGCGCGCAGCAAGTCGTCCTCGAGCACCAGGCGCGAGAAACGCTGCAGCCCCTCTTCGATCAGGTCTGTGATGTCCATGGTATTCATGTTCATTGTACCAACGGAACGCGTGCGCATGGGCTCGGTGGGATTTCCGTCTTTTCCACGGGGTTAAAAGCGCCATTGGGGCGTAGATTCGAAGTCGATTCACCCCTGAGGTCCCCTGACACCGCCCATGCAAGGTTCGACTGAATCCACCCCCCTCGACGCCCTCGCCGCATTGCCCTGGATCGACATGGTCGGCCTGGGATTGGCGGGCCTGTTTCTGTTCCTTGGTATCTGGCGCGGCCTCTGGTGGCAGGTCATCCGACTCGGAGGTGTCGTCGCCTCGGTGGCCCTGGCGCGCGGCCTGAGCCCACGCTTCAGCCCGACGGTCGAGTCGACCTTCGAGTTCACACCCGAGATGAGCCACGGGATCGCCTGGCTCTCCCTGTTCCTGGGTGGGCTCGTGATCACCAGCCTGTTCGGGATCATCGGCAAGCGCGCACTCAACGCGATGCAGCTTGGCCTGGTCGACCGGGTGGGCGGCGCGCTCGCGGGCGTCCTGACCGGTGCGGTGTTGCATTCGGCATTCCTGGTGGCCCTGACAGGCTTCGCGACCCAGGAGTGGGCGACGGAGACCCTTGCGGGAACCCGCAGCGCGTACCTCCTGGACACCCTGTCGCGCAAGGCGCACGTCCTGATGGACGCCCAGGCGGCCGAACGGCTGCTCCCCTATCTGGGTACCACTGGCGCTGCGGAGACGGACCCTGAAGCGCCGGCCGGCGAGTAGACGCGCTCCGGCTTGACAGGTAGGCGCACCCCAACTAGGGTTCGGTGCTTACCAATTCAGTTTCTCTTCGCGAGCACTTTCGGGGAAGCAGGTGTGATTCCTGCACGGTCCCGCCACTGTAAGTCGCACGGGAGAGCCACATCGAGGCACCGCAAGGTCCTCAGGCCACTGGGAATCGTCCTGGGAAGGCCGTGGCGCTCTCCACGTGACAAGTCAGGACATCCGGTGTGCTCGTTTGGACAGCCGACCTCGGGTTCAGGTGTGCGCTTCCACGGGTAAGGACTCTCGTCCGCTCCCGTGCAGCATGGTGATCCCGGGCGGCCTTTGCGGAAAACAAAGGAATTCTCCACCATGCAGTTTCGATTCGCCGGCCTCGTCGCCGCCCTGACGCTGACCTCGATCAGCCTCGCCCAGTCCGATACGCCGACCGTGGGCTTCGCCCAGGTCGACAGCCGTACCCTGCCCTTCGCAAGTGACGCGTGCGGCTTCGTGGGAGCCTCGGCGCTCGCCATCGAGGCCACTCTCGACGATGGACGCATCGTCCGGTTCACCGGCGAGGACGTCCAGATGCTTGCCAGTGACGGCTCCCTGCTCAGCACGCTTGGATCCCTCGCGGGCCCCGTGTTCCCGAGCTTCATCAGCGTCGATCCGACCGAGAGCTTCGCCGTCGTCGGCGAGAGCTGCAACGGCGAGATCTTCCGTGTCGACCTGGCCGCGGGCGGATTCACGCCCCTGACCAGCATCCCGTTCAACTACGACGCGGTCTTCGCCACGGATCCGAACTTCGTCTTCGTCAGCGCGAGCGGCACGGCCACGTTCGGCCGTAACCGCATCTACCTCGTCAACGTCAACGACGGCACGACCACCCTGCGCGGCCGCGTGGCTGGATTCTCGGGTCCCCTGGCCATGGCAAGCGATGGCACGCTGTTCTACGCGACACAGCGCAGCGGTCATGACAAGAGCGTCATCACCTGGAGCGCCTTTCTGGCGCAGAGCGGCGTCTTGCTGACCGAGGGCAACTCGAACCTCTTCGTCACGGGCCTCAGCAGCGCGTCGGGCCTGAACATCGACCCGGTCACCGGAAACCTGCTCGTCACCGAGTTCCAGGCGCTGCGCCTGTTCGACTCGTCGGGCACGGAGCTCGGGACGGTCGCCAGCGCAGGCGCGGGCAGCTTCCTCGGCAACGTCGAGATCCGTGACGCTGGCGGCAGCGGTAGCCTGCAGGCCTTCCAGCCGGCCAACTGCAGCGTGCGCTACACGGTCACTGACTTCTTCTCCTTCGGCGAACGCCGCACCACCGTTCCGGTTCGCGCAGTCGCGACCCTGACCGGCCCGACCTCCGGCGCCGCCGCCAAGACCCTGACGATCACCGGCGCACACCCGAACACGCGCGTGCTCGTCTTCTACAACACCACGGCCTTCCTGAACCCGGCCGAGTTCGTCTTCGGTTCCTTCGGCTTCCCGTACCACAGCGCGTTGCCCCTGGACCGCTCGCGCCCGATCCGTCCGGCGGTCGTCGCCGACAGCCAGGGCACGGCAGTCTTCACCTACAACGACCCGGGCTCCCTGCACGGTAGCCTCGTGTTCCAGGCCCTGATCCGGGGCGCGAACGGCCAGACCGTGGGCACGTCCAGCTACGTACTCAACTGATCGTCACGCGGGAGGGACGCCCGGCGTTCCTCCCGTTCCCGCCCGGCGTGCCTGCGCTGATCAACCGTCGAGCGTACGCAGCCCGCGAAACCACTCGCAGCGCTCGCGCAGCTTCGGCTTCAGCGCACCCTGCAGGGTGAGCGTGCTGACGCTACACCCGTGGCAAGCACCGACAAGGCGTACGACGACCATGCCATCGTCTTCCACGCACACCAGGCGCATGTCTCCCCCATCGGCCAGGAAGATCGGGCGCAGCTCGGACAGGACGGCCTGAACCTGCACGATGCGCTCGGGATCGCCGCTGGCGGGCACCTCGGGCTCGGATCTCCGCGCCGGACCTCCCGCAAGGAAGCGCTTCAGCAATCCCAGCAATCCAAGCAAGCTCACGCGCAAGGGCCCGCGAACTGCAGCCATCCGGCCGGGAGACCGAGCTTGAGCTGCTCACCTTCGACGCCGACCTGCGCACCGTCGAGCAGCTCGGAGATCAGCGGGACAAGTTGCTCCACACGCGCGCTACGGGGCAGCACGAACTGCGCGCCCTCCCCCACCGGGCTCAACGCCCAGTCGAAGGACTCCGCGTCCGGCGCATCCAGGCCCGCCGCGAGCAGCAGCGAACCGAGGCACCAGGGCAACTGCCACCCGTCGAGGGCGGCGGGAGCGACCCTCGGCCAGGAGCGCTCAGCGCAGGCCAGTGGACGTGCGGCCGCGACCCGACGCAACGCTTCGTCGACACAGACCGCAACGATCTCGAGCCCGCGTGGTTCACGCCTGGCGAGCATCAGGTTGGCGCCATTGCCGGACGCAACGAGCGCGAGCAACCAGCCCGCGTCCTCGACGTCCCGCGCGGTCTGGGCCAGGTCATCGGCGCGGTCGTGCAGTACGCGTCCGCCGCCCGTGAGCGAAAGGACGGCGTGCAGTCCGGTCAGGAACTGCGTGTGGTTGTTGATGCCGTGCAAGAGCGTCGGCAACAGGTGGCGCGCCAGCAGCCCGCGAGCGTCCTCGCCGTCCTTACCGGCGGCGGCAGCAGAGTCGGGCGTGGGCTGGTGGGCTGTACTCATCCGTTCCCGTCGAGATCCACTGGTACCAGGAAGGGGACTTGAACCCCTACTCCCTTGCGGGAAATGGATTTTGAATCCATCGCGTCTACCGATTCCGCCACCCTGGCAGTGGGGCCTCAGGGTAGGCAACTGCCCCGCGAAAGCAAGGGAGCGGCCCCGGGCTAGCCCGGGCGCTCGAAGGCGTGACCGATCCCGCGCACGACCCCGTGGGCCTGTGCGGCGTACGCGAGGCCAGCGCGGATCCCGGGACCGAACGCCTCGCGCCCGTAGGTCTCGTGCCTGATGCGCAGCACCTCGCCCTCACCCCCAAAGACCACCGACTGGTTCGAGAGGACTCCCGGCAGCCGGGTCGAGTGGATCGGAATCGGCCCCGCGTGCCCGGCCGCAGCCAGCTGCTCGGCGGTGTCGAGCGCCGTGCCCGACGGCGCATCGCGCTTGCGCACGTGGTGCTCCTCGATGATCTCGAGCGCCGGCAGATGGGCCGCCGCCAGCAGCACGAGCTTCTGCTGCAGCCACACGCCCCGACTGAAATTCGGCACCACCAGGCCACCCAGCTCGAGCTCCCTGGCGCGCGCATCCAGGCGCTCGGTCTCGGCCACGTCGACGCCACTGGTCCCGATCAATGGCCGTACACCGCAAGCGAGCAGCGCCAGACCGTGCTCGAGTCCCATGCCTGCGTGGGTGAAGTCCACGGCCACGTCGACGCGCTCGCGTGCCAGCATCGCGCCCAGGTCGTCGCCGCGGCCGACCTCGCACACCAGCTCCAGGACTGCGCCGCCTGAACCCGGGTCGCATACGGGATCTGCCAGCAGCTCGCGGGTGAAGCGCGCCATGCGTCCCCCGGCACCGACGATCGCGACGCGAATGACCGAGCTCATGTCTCGTGCCCCACCAGGGCCAATGCGCAGAGTTCGAGACACAGGGCACCGAACGATATTCCGGCCACGGCCGCCGCCTGGGGTAGCAGCGAACGCGGGGTGAAGCCGGGCAGGGTGTTGAGCTCCAGCAGCACAGGTGCGCCGCCGTCGCGCGGCACGATGAAGTCCGCGCGCGCGTAGCCATCGCATCCGAGCGTTCGGTAGGCGCACAGCGCGTCGCTCGAGAGCTTCGCGATCACCTCGGGCTCGAGGTCGCGTGGTGGACAGGTCTCGATCGCGCCGTCGCTGCCGTACTTCTCGGCGAAATCGAAGAAGCGTCCCGGGCGCGGCCGGATCTCGACCACGGGTAGAGCCCGCAACGCTCCGCCGCTGTTGCCAACGATTCCAACGGTGGCTTCGAGTCCATGGGTCCAGGCCTCGACCAGCGCGTCGTCGCAGCACTCGAAGATGGCGTCGAGTGCCTTCCCGAGCTCGGACTCGGAATGCACCTGCATGGTCTGCAGGGATGAGCCACCGCAGGTCGGCTTGGCCACCGCTTCTCCGCCGACACGGCTCCATGCGTCGGCGAGGACGTGCTCCCGCTCAGCGAGCCAGCGCGCGCGCGAGAAGTGAATGCCCGCGGCCACGCGCAGTCCGGCATCGCCGCACAGCACGCGCGCGGCGCCCTTGTCCATGCAGAGTGCCGATGCGGCCAGCCCGGAGCCCGTGTAGGCGCGCCCGGCGACGTCCAGAAACCCCTGCAGGGTTCCATCTTCCCCGGCGCCGCCGTGCAGCCCCAGGAAGAACAGCGTGTCCGCCGGTATGCGGGCCAGCGCGACGTGCGGCTCGACGGGTCCGCCCTCGAGACACCAGCGTCCGGACTTGTCGATCTCGATCTCGCGCACTCCGGCCAGTCCGGATGCGTCACCGAGCTCGCGCAGCGCCTGCGCGACCGCCGGGCCCGAGACCAGCGAGACTTCGCGCTCCGCGGACGTCCCGCCCTGGAGCACTGCCACGCTGCGGCCCCGGACGCCCTCCATCTGAGTAGGCGTCGCGATCAGAGTCTCGCGAACATCGGAGGGCACCGGAATGACGTCGCTCACCGGTAGAGCAATCCATCCGCGATGCGCTCCGGCGGTCCCGGAGCCCTGAGCTTGAAGTCAGCCTCGGTCTCGGCCACACGGGGATCGACCTCGATCGGCACCATGTCCTCCCGCATCGTCGGCAACTCACCACCGGCCGCCTGCACCCAACCCGCGAACAACCCCCCGAGCGCCTTGCGCGCGCTGTCGGCCGAGTCCTCGCCAGTCGCGTTCTTGACCGGACTGAACTCCAGCGCCCGGTCCACCTCCAGGGTGACGCTGTTCTCGGCAAATCCGAGCGCATCGAAGATGAAGGTCTCGAACTTGAAGCCCTTCTGCGAGGTGACCTGGCCATCGGCATCGAGCGCCGAGATCTGCTTGCAGGCGATGTGCCACGGCAGCTTCAGCCCCTTGGCAGTCAGCTGCTCGACGAACGCACGGTCGATGACATGCACGGCAATGTTGCCAGCACGGAACAGCAGCTTGCCCTCATCGTCCGTGGCCTCGCGCAGGGCGGATGCGATGTCGGAGTACTCGATGCAGCCCAGGCATCCATCGATCAGACCCAAGACGCCGACCTTCTCACCGGCTCCGCGCTTGGCGACGACCTTGGTCGACATGCTGGCGCCGGCTCGTTCGTGCAGTCCCAGGAAGAGTGGGTCGGCCGGGCGTACCAGTGGGTTGTCGACCTGGAAGTAGCTCAGGAAATCGATCCCGCGCGAGCTCGCATCCGCCAGACAGCCCGAATCCGCGAGCGCCGAGAGGGTTCCGCCGTGCCCGTTGGGAGCCAGGAAGAGCTGCTCCTTCGAGGACATCAAGATGCGTCCGTCTGGATCGAGGGCGGGCAGCATGGCCTGCACGAAGAAGCGCACGTCCCCGGGAACGAGCCCGAAATAGGACTTCTCCTCGAAGAACCGACGGGTCTCCGCGTCGTTCGCGGCCGAGGTCATCACGTACCAGGCGATCGGCGCGCCGTGCCGCTCGCGCGCGGCCAGCAGGCGGCGCGCGTGCCACTCGAAGAGCGTCGTGTCCGCGACCGGTCCCACGGGGAAGATGCCCTTCGGACCGTCGAAGCCAAGCCGCGACCCCTGTCCACCGGCCACCAGCACGTAGCCCACGCGTCCGTCGGCCAGCAGCTGCGCGCCCCGTTCGGCCGCGTCCGCTGCGCTGGCAACCTGTGCCCCATCGCGCTGCAGAGGAAACAGCTGCGGCGGTCGCAGCTGCGGTGGCGCGCCCGCTGCGGCGTCCGCATCCGCCAGGTGCGCACCGAGCTCGCCCACGAGGTCCAGGTCGAGCTCGCTGATCTCCCGCGCGAGGCGTTCACGTCCGGCCTCGGAGAGCTCGTCCCAGAAACGGAATAGATGGCCCTGGCCCGCGTTCTCGCAGCGCTCCCGCAATGACTGTGCGTCGAAATTCATGTGTCGTCAGAGCTTCGGACGTCGGCCGCGAGATGTCCAGACCCGGCTGGAGGGTCGCGACCCGCTCGCGCGCGTCTCAGGCCTCTGAAACATCGATCAGGACCTTCAGGACACCCGGCCGGCCCGCTCGCTCGAGAGCTTCGACGCCCTGCTCCAGGCTGAAATGCGCATGCACCATGGGCTCGACCACCACGTGCCCGGCGGCCAGGGCCGCGAGGGCCGGATCGAAGGGGCCGCAGCGTGAGCCAACGAGGGTGATCTCGTCGACCACCAGCGGCGCCAGGTCCAGGGTGGTCGGTGCCTCACTCGTGGTCTTGAGCACCAGTGTCCCGCGCGGCTCGACCTGGCCCAGGGCCGCTGCAAGCGCATCCGGGCGCCCCGTGGCCTCGACCACCAGCGGAAAGCGCTGCGCGCCCGCTCCGGGCGCCTCGTAGGTAATACCGCCTGGCAGAAACTCGGCGCGTTCGGGGTGCCTGCCGCGCACCGTGACCGTTACGCCGCGCAGGGCCAGCACCTGGGCACACAGCAGGCCCAGCCGCCCGTCCCCCACGACGAGGGCCGCGTCGACCCGCGTCAGGTCGACCTGTTCGTCGATCTCGAAGGCCGCGGCCAGGGGCTCCGTGAAGGTCGCCGCGGCGTCGCTGACCCCGTCGGGGACCGCGCGTAGATTGGCCTGCGGCAGCGCGAGCTCGTCGGCGAAGGCTCCGCTGCGACCGAGGATTCCGAGCACGCTGCGCCGGGCGCAGTGACGCCCAAGCCCGGCGCGACAGCGTTCGCAGGCACCACAGGCGGCGTTGATCTCACCGACGACGCGCCTGCCCGCTAGCGGTCCGTCGAGGGCCACCCCCACGAACTCGTGGCCGGGAACACCGCGGTAGCCCATGTAGCCGCGCAGGAGCGCGAGGTCCGTGGCACACACGCCGGCGCACCTCACGCGCACGCGTACCTCGCCCGCGGCGGGCACGGGCGCCTCGACGTCCGCGCGGAACCGCAACCCGCCGTCCTCGATACAGAGAGCTCTCACGCGCTCGTTACACCTGGGGTGCCGGACGACGCGCCCGCCCGCTGGCGAACGCGGCATCGCAAACAGATCAGCGCTCGGCCGGCGTCATCGAGAGAGTCTCCAGGACCTTCTCGTTCAGGTGCACGAGGGCCTCGAGGCGCTTCTCGAGGATCACCTGGCGCTGGACGATCTTTTCGACGATCGGGGGTAGGAGCGCCTCGCGCGTGTAGTTGTTGATCATGTTGATGATCTCTGCACGGCCAGCGTCGGGGAGCTTGTGGAAGTGATAGTGAAACTTCTCCTCAAGGATCTCGCCGGTGAGGTCCATGCACTCACTGGTCAATTCCGCGATGCTCTTCTTGTCGTGCTCGTTGTGGAAGACCTCGAGCTTGTAGTCGTGAAGCAGTGCCTTGAACTTATCTTGCAAGTGTTGGACATCCAGGCGCGCTGCGCCAGTTGAAGATTCGGGGCTGATAGACGTACGCCTATCATAATCGATTCCGCGCGTAATTGCCCGACGCTAATTGAGGCCCCAAGGGTGGCCCAAGGGCCACTATTGCCCTGGAACGGGCCTGTTAGTCGACCTGCCCGATGCAGATGCAGACGTTATGACCACCGAAGCCCAGCGAGTTGCATAGCGCATTGCGGACGGTCATCTCGCGCGCGTCCCCCGGAACGTAGTCCAGGTCACACTCGGGGTCCGGAGTCGTGTAGTTGCGCGTCGGGTGCACCTGGCCCTTGGCCACGGCGAGCGCGGTCACGACGAGCTCGACGCCAGTCGCCGCACCGAGCAGGTGCCCGAGCATCGACTTGGTCGACGACACGGCGAGCTTGCGGGCGTGGTCGCCGAAGACACGCTTGATGGCGCGCGTCTCGATCTCGTCGTTGTACTTGGTGCTGGTTCCGTGCGCGTTCACGTAGTCGACCTGGTCGGGCGAGATGCCCGCATGCTTCAGCGCCTGCTCGAACGCGCGCGCCGGTCCCGCGCCGTCTTCCTTGGGAGCTGTGATGTGGAAGGCGTCGTCCGTCGAGCCGTAGCCCTTGACCTCCGCGTAGATCGTGGCGCCGCGCTTCTTGGCGTGCTCGTACTCCTCGAAGACGAGCAGCCCGCAGCCCTCCCCCATCACGAAACCGTCGCGATCCTTGTCGAAGGGTCGCGAGGCGCCCTCCGGATCGTCGTTGCGCGTCGATAGTGCCTTCGCCGACGCGAATCCCGCGATGGAGATGTCGGTCGTGGCCGATTCGGCGCCACCGGTCACGACCAGGTCGCACTCGTCCCACTGGATCGCACGCCAGGCCATACCGATCGCGTGACCGGCCGAGGCGCAGGCACTCGAGGTGGTGAACGCCGTGCCCATCAGTCCGTGTCGGATGGCGACCTGCCCACTGACAGCGTTGGACATGATGCGCGGGATGAAATGCGGGCTCACGCGGCGCACGCCGCGCTTGAGCATCTCGTCGTACTGCTGGAGAATCCCGGTGATCCCACCGATGCCCGTGGCGATGATCGTGCCGTAGCGCTCACGCGCTGACTCGGGCTCGTCACGGATGTTCTCAAGGCCCGCGTCACGCAGCGCCTCGCTCGACGCCATCAGCGCCCACATCGTGAAGAGATCGAGCTTGCGCACCTCCAGCTTCGAGAAGCCGTGCTCCTCCGCATCCCACTGGATCTCCGCCGCGATCTTCACGGTCTGCTCGGTGACGTCGAAGCGCGTTATCCGGCGGACGCCACTCTCTCCCGCCAGCAACCTGGGGAACGACGTCTTCACGTCGAAGCCCAGGGAGTTCACGGTTCCCAGACCAGTAATCACAACCCGCCGCATGGTGTTCCTTCCTGCCCGGCAACGCCGGATAGCCTCCGTTTGGAGGTGTTCTCTAGCTGCCTTTGAGCCTGTAGCAACGGACCTTCCTGGCCGCGCCAGCCGGTCAGGCGAGCCGTCCCGGACGGACCGCGAGCGTTACCCGGCCGAATGTACGGCCGCGCCCCCGCGTCAGACTCAACTGGCCGGGAGCGGACTAGCGCTTGCCCTCGATGTAGTCGACAGCCGAGCCGATCGTCTGGATCTTCTCAGCGTCCTCGTCCGGGATCGAAATTTCGAATTCGTCCTCGAGCTCCATGACGAGCTCGACGGTATCCAGTGAGTCCGCGCCCAGGTCGTTGATGAACGAGGTATCGCGTGTGGCCTTGTCCAGGCTGACGCCCATCTGGTCACAAACGATTTTCTTGACGCGGTCTTCGATGGAGGGGTTGGTCACCGTTGTGTCTCCCGACGGGTTTTCTGTATGCATGTGGCTCCCCACACGGACTGTCCTGAAAAACCTCCGCTCGGAGAGCGGAGCGTGGATGCTTGGGTCACAGGCTCAGGCCACCGTCCACGACGAGGGTCTGTCCTGTGATATAGGAGCCCGACGGTCCGGCCAGGAATTCCACCGCTGCTGCGATGTCTTCCGGCGTCCCGATGCGCGCCAGCGGAATCGACGACTGCAGTGCCGTACGGGCGCTGTCGTCGAGTTCGGCGGTCATGTCGGTCTCGATGAAGCCTGGTGCCACTGCGTTGACGCAGACGCGGCGCCCGGCGAGTTCCTTGGCCATGGAGCGTGTCAGGCCGATCAGCCCGGCCTTGCTCGCGGCGTAGTTAGCCTGGCCCGCGTTACCGGTCAGCCCCACCACCGAAGCGATGTTGATGATCCGGCCGCTGCACTTCATCAACGGCCGAGTAGCCGCCTTGCTGAAGTTCCAGGCGCCCTTGAGGTTGACGGCGATGACGCGATCGAAGTCGTCTTCCGTCATGCGCAGCATGAGCTGATCGCGGGTGATGCCGGCGTTGTTGACGAGCAGGTTCAAACCGCCCATCTCCTTGTGCACCACGCTGACGAGTTCGGCCACGGCGGTGGTGTCGGCAACATCCACTCCGAACGGACGCGCTTGCCCGTCTTCGCCGGCGATCTCGCTACACAGGTCCGCCGTTCCCTGGGCGTTCTCCACGCGCGTCGCAACGCACGCCACGCGGGCGCCACGCCCGGCGAGTGCCAGAGCGATGGCCCGGCCGATGCCGCGGCTCGCGCCGGTCACGAGGGCTACCTGGCCCGCGAGGGGCTTGGGATCGTTGGGGGTGATATTAGAGGTCACGACTGCTCCGCCAAGGCGGCGACTATAACCATGCTCAAGAGCCGCTTCAACGCACCCGAGGGCCCTCTGATGTGCATTTTTTGGGGTGACCGGCCCGACCTCCGGCCGGCTGCCCCAGCTGGAAGGTCAGGGTCACGCCGAAAGATCCGCAGGGCGGGCAGCGGAGGTCACCTGGAGCTCCGGATCGATCTTGCGCAGGATACCCGCCAGGATGGTGCCAGGGCCAGGCTCGAGGAAGCTCGTGACGCCCTGTTCGGCAGCCCAGCGCACGCTTTTTTCCCAGAGCACGGGCGAGCAGACCTGGCGCGCCAGGAGCTCACGGATCTCGGCGGCGTCCTGGACGGGACGGGCCGTGACGTTCGAGATGACGCGCACCTTGGGCGCGCTGATGTCCACATCCCCGAGCGCTGCCGCGAGGCGGTCCGCCGCCGGGCGCATGCATTCGGAGTGAAAACCGCCCGCCACGACGAGCCGGCGCGTGCGGCGTACGCCGTGCTCCTTGGCCGCGTCCGCGACCGCGTCGAGCGCCGGGAACTCGCCCGAGACGACGATCTGACCTGGCGCGTTGAGGTTGGCCACCTGGCAGATGCCGGCCGCCTGACCAACCGCGGCCAAGGCGTACGCCTGCTCCTCGTTGGCCCCCATGAGACTCAGCATGCCGCTCTCGCAGGCCTCGCTCGCAGCCTGCATAGCCTCCCCGCGCAGGCGCACGAGCTTCAGACCATCGCTGAACGAGATCGCGTCCGCGCACCAGAGCGCGCTGTACTCGCCAAGGGACAGGCCAGCCGTGAGAGCCACCTGCGAACGATCCAGGCCCTGGGACTCGAGCACGCGCACGATGGCGACGCTCGTGGTGAAGATCCCGGGCTGCGCAACATCGGTGCGGTTGACCTCATCGCCACTCTCCCAGCAGAGCTTGGTGAGCGGAATGCCCAGCACCTCGTCCGCCTCGGCAAAGGTCTCGCGCGCGGCCGGAAAGGCCTCGCACCAGTCCTTGCCCATGCCTTCGAACTGGGCCCCCTGGCCCGGGAACAGGATCGCGTCACTCATGTCGTCTCCTCGATTCGAACGGGTACGGCTTACCAGCGCAGCAGCGTGCCGCCCCAGGTGAGCCCGGCGCCGAAGGCGACCAGAACGATCAGTTGTCCCTTCTGGATCCGGCCGTCTCGAACGGCCTCGTCAAGGGCGATGGGCACGCTCGCAGCCGAGGTGTTCCCGAAGCGGTCGATGTTCACGACACAGCGGTCGATGCTCCAGCCGACGCGCGACAGGGCCGCATCGATGATGCGCTTGTTGACCTGGTGCGGCACGACCCAGGCGACCTCGTCCGGGTCGATATTGCGGGTCACGGTCTGGATCATCTCCGCCATCTTGGACACGGCGAAGCGATAGACGTCACGTCCGCGCAGGGTGATGTAGTGATCGTCCTTCACGTATTTCTCGTGGTCGTGCGGAATCGCCGCACCGCCCACGGGGATGTGAATAAACTCGAAGCCACTGCCGTCCGCGCCGAGCGTGGTCTCGATGATCTCGCCGCGCTCGCATTCAGACCAGGGCGTCACCACGGCCGCACCGGCGCCGTCACCGAAGAGGATGCAGGAACCGCGATCCTTCAGGTTCAGGTAGCGCGAGAGGGTCTCGGCACCGATCGCGAGCACCTTCTTGGCGCGCCCGGAGGCCACGAAGGCCTCGGCCGTGTGCAGCGCCGTCAGGAAACCCGTGCACGCCGAGGAAACATCGAAGGCCCCCGCGTTGGTCGCGCCGAGCCGGTCCTGCACCAGGGTCGCGGCCGAGGGCATCAGGTAGTCCGCAGTCAGCGTCCCGAGCACCACCAGATCCAGCTCCTCAGGCTTCACACCGGCGGCATCCAGAGCCTGCTTGGCCGCCCCGAGGGCGAGGTCCGAGGTATTCTCGCCCTCGGACACAAAACGCCGCTCGCGGATCCCAGTGCGCTGCTGGATCCACTCGTCATCCGTATCGACGATCTTGGCGAAGTCGTCGTTGGTCACCACCCGCTCGGGCAGACAGGAGCCGGTGCCGGCGATACCGACGCGCACGAGTTCGGTCATCGAGACCTCTGTGGAGAGTGAGCCATTGGAGTGGCGCGGGCTGTCCGCGCTCGGGTCTGAATTATCACCATCGAGGGCTCAAAACCAGGCCTTGAAACGGAACTTCTCTGGCCCAGGTCAGGCCGGCGCGCCGTCCTGGGTCGAGGCGAGGCCGCGCACGATGCTGCCGTTGACGTCCGCATCCAGCGCTCGAGCGGCCACGTGAATGGCGTTCGAAACCGCGTTCGCGTCCGACCGGCCGTGCCCGATGACGACCACGCCTTTCACGCCGAGCAGCAGCGCCCCGCCGTACTCGGAGTAGTCGATGTGCTTCTTGACCTTGTGCAGCGCTTCGGGGCCCCACTGGACCTTGTGCTCCGTCAACTCGCGCAGTACCAGCCCCATCATGAAGGAGGCGAAGTCCTCGAGTAGCTTAAGGACGACGTTGCCCGTGAATCCGTCGGTCACGACCACATCCGCGCGGTCCTTGAAGATATCGCCGCCCTCGACGTTGCCGACGAAATCGAAGTCCGCTGCGGAAAGCAGGCCGTGCGCACCACGCAGGAGCTCGGTGCCCTTGGTCTCTTCCTCGCCGATGTTCAACAGGCCGACGCGCGGCTTGTCGACGCCCAGGCAACCGGTTGCATAGATCTGGCCCATGACCGCGTACTCGAGCAGATCCTGGGGACGCGGAGCGATGTTCGCTCCCATGTCGAGCAGGGTTACGGGATGGCCCGTGAGCTCCAGGGTCACCGCGATGGCGGGACGCCGGACACCGCTCAGCATGCTAAGCCCGAGCGTGGCGCAACCGACGACCACACCGGTATTGCCCATGCTGATGAGCGCTCCGGCCTCGCCACTCTTGATCGCTGCGACGCAACCCGCGATCGACGAATCGGGCTTCTTGCGCAGGGCCTGGGCCGGCTTCTCGTCCATGCCGACCGCCTGGCTGGCATGCCGGATTTCGAACTCCTGGGTGGCGCCGACCTCGCTCAGACCGGCTCGGATGGTCGCTTCATCACCGACCAGCAGCACGCGCGCCGGATCGAGCGCAAGCTCGCTGGCGGGGTCACATGCCTGCAGGACACCCTGGAGTAAAACACCGGGGGCGTGATCGCCCCCCATCACATCTACAGCGACGCGCGTGATCGACATCGTGTGAGTCGCGCGTGCGAACTAGATCTCGTCGTCGGTGGGACGGATCTCGAACCCGCCGGTGCCACCTTTGTCGAACCCGTAGTGGGTGTCGGTTTCGCTGAGCTTGTGACTCAGGCGTGCCGCACCGGTGCGCGGGTCGCGCTGGATCTGGATCGGCTTGAGCGCCAGGTGGGAGCGGCGCTTGTTCTTGGCGGACTTGGAGGTGCGTCGTTTCGGGTGTGCCATGGGGAGACTCCAGATTTATCGGAGCCCTCAAGGAATGGGGCCGTACCGGGCCGTACCGGGCCGGGCAATGCTCGGGCAATGCTTCGGACGGGGTAGATTTCGGGCCAGTTTTGTCGGTTCGCGTCCGCTATTCAGCAACAGGTACTGGCGGTGGTAGAACGCGGAACTGTAGCGCCCGCGCGCGGGGGTGTCAACGGACCCGGGCAGGCCCATCCCATCGGAGTCAGCCTCCCAGGGCCGCGGAAATGGCTTCCTTCAGGGCCTCGATGGCCGCCGGGACCGCGTCAGCCTTCATCCCCTGGCCCTGGGCGGTCTCTGGCCGGCCTCCACCGCCGCCCCCCAGATGCCCGCTGGCCACCTTGGCCAGGGCACCCGCCTTCAGCCCCTTCGCGAGGGCAGAACCGCGGCACAGCACCACGAAGGGCACCTTGGACCCGTCCCGGCCGATCACGGCCAGGGCCAGATCCGGGGAGAGGGACTGCAGCCGGTCACCCAGCTCACGTACCGCGCCGGCATCCAGATCGGGACAGTCGACGACCCCCGACAGGACTCCGGCCTGGGGCTCGAGCTGCTCCTTGACCTTCGCGAACAGGGCTCCGAGATCGGCGCCCGCGCTGGCCTTGGCCTTCTTCTTCGAGTCCTTGAGCTGCTTCTGAAGGGCGGCCAGACGCTCCGGAACCTCTTCCGGCCGGGTCTTCAACGACCCCGCGACCTCGAGAATCAGGTTGCGCTGGGCGCGCAGGAACTCGAAAGCCCCCGGCCCGGTGACGCCTTCGATGCGGCGCACGCCGGCGGAGATGGCGCGCTCGGAGACGATAACGAAGGGACCGATGTCGCCACCGGCCGTCACGTGCGTACCGCCGCAGAGCTCCGTGGACCAGCCGCCCAGGTCCACGACGCGCACGCGCTCGTCGTACTTCTCGCCGAACAGGGCCACCACCCCGCGCGCCTTGGCGGCCTCGAGATCCTCGACCGTCGTGCTCAGCGCACCGTTGGCCATGACCTGCGCGTTGACGATGTCCTCGATGCGCGCGAGCTGCTCGGCCGTGACACCGGACGGATTCGAGAAGTCAAAACGCAGGCGGTCCGGGCCCACGTAGGACCCCTGCTGGTTCACGTGATCACCGAGCACCATGCGCAGCGCGCGGTGCATCAGATGCGTCGCGCTGTGGTTCTTGCGGGTCAGATCGCGGCGCTCCGTGTCGACCTGCGCGCGCATGCGCGTCCCCTTGAGGTCGGCGCCGGGCGGCACCTCGGCGCGTTCCATCGGCCCGATATGAACGACCAGGTTTCCGATCTTGCGCGTCTCCTCCACGGTCAATCGCACGGAGCCGTCAAGGGCCTCGAGCATGCCGGAGTCCCCGACCTGGCCACCAGCCTCCGGATAGAACGGGCTCTCGCGCAGCACGATCCGGAACGAGCCGTCCGCGGGCAGATCCGCGAAGACCACGTCGGTCTCCACCTGACCCGCGCGCTCGCCTTCGTCATGGCAGGTGGACTCGGTGCCCGGCAACCCGTCCAGCTCCTCGGCCGAGAGCAGCTGCTTGAACTTGCCCTCGCTCTTGCTGATCTCGCGGTGCGCAGCCTGCGCCTCGTCCCAGCCGGCCTCGTCCACCGTGAGATCGCGCTCGCGCCCCATCAGCTCGACCAGGTCGCGCGGGAATCCGTAGGTCGCGTAGAGCTCGTACGCGTCCTTGCCGGGCAGCACCGTGGAACCGGACTTCGAGACCTCGTCCGCCAGCCGCTCGAAGAGGCGCAGGCCGCGATCGAGGGTCTTGCGGAAGGCCTCCTCCTCGGAACGAACCACCAGCTGCAGGTGGTCGACCCGGTCGCGAACCTCCGGGAAGGCGTCGCCCAGGATCTCGGCCACCGTCGGGACGAGCTGGAACAGGAACGGCTCCTCCAGCCCCAGGGTCTGACGCCCGAAGCGCGATGCGCGCCGGATCAGGCGCCGCAGCACGTAGCCACGGCCCTCGTTCGACGGCAACGCCCCATCCGCCAGGGCACAGGACACGGCCCGGATGTGGTCCGCACAAACGCGGAACGCGACATTGGCCTCCTCGTCGCTCGAACCGTAGGGCTTGCCGCTGATCCCCTCCAGGGTGCTGAAGATCGGCTGAAACAGATCCGTATCGTAGTTCGAGGACTTGCCCTGCAGCACGGATAGCACGCGCTCGAAGCCCATGCCCGTGTCCACGCACTTGGCGGGCAGGTCGACGAGCTTGCCGTCGTCCAGCCGGTTGAACTGCATGAAGACCAGGTTCCAGAGCTCGATGAAGCGCTCGTTGCCCGCGTTGACACCGATCTTGAGGTCCGCCCCGTCGGTCGGGTCGCAGCCCTCGGCGCCGCGATCGATGTGGATCTCGCTGCAGGGCCCGCAAGGGCCCGTGTCCCCCATCTCCCAGAAGTTGTCAGTGCGGTCGAAGCGCAGCACGTGACTCGGGTCAATGTCGGTCTTCTCGAGCCAGATACGCTCGGCCTCCTCGTCGGCGCCCAGGCCATCGGCCTCGTCGCCACCGAAGACGGTCACCCACAGGCGCTCCTTGGGCAAGGCCCAGACCTCTGTCAAGAGCCGCCAGGCCCAGACGATGGAGTCCTCCTTGAAGTAATCACCGAACGACCAGTTCCCGAGCATCTCGAAGAACGTGTGGTGGTACGTGTCGCGCCCGACCTCCTCGAGATCGTTGTGCTTGCCCGAGACCCGGATGCACTTCTGCGTGTCGACCGCACGCCGATACGAACGTGTGCCCGCCCCGAGGAACACATCCTTGAACTGGTTCATGCCCGCGTTCGTGAACAGCAGCGTCGGATCGTCCTGAGGGAACACCGGCCCGGAGGGAACCTCGGTGTGCTCGCACCCGCGGAAGAAGTCGATGAACTCGCGGCGCACGCGCGTGGCCGTGTAGGCGGTCTGGGTCGGAGAGGTGGTCATCTTGGGGGGGGCGCGGAGAGTCTCCGGACGGTGCTGTGAGGGTGGATTTCAGAATAATAGACAACGGGGAGCTGGCGCGCGCCAGCTCCCCGTGTCGTTCAGATCGGTGGGCTCGGATGAGCCGCGGTCAATTGCGGCCGGCTTTGGCGGAAACCGGACGCTGGGGTAAGAGCTTCGCTGCCACGGCGGGCGGAGCCTCGGCCTCGGCCTCGGCCTCAGCCTCGACCTCGACCTCGGCCGGAATCGGAGCCGGCGCAGGCTTGGGAGTCAGGGCCTCGCGAATGCCCTGCTCGAGGTGGTTCGCGAGATCCTGGTTGTCGGCCAGGAACTGACGCGACTTCTCGAGCCCCTGCCCGAGACGGATCTCCCCATCGGTGGGATGCTTGTAGGAGTACCAGGCGCCCGACTTGAGCACGCTCCCGGCCTTGATCCCGAGGTCGATCAGCTCGCCGTTCTTGCTGATGCCCTTGTTGAAGATGATGTCGAACTCGACCTTGCGGAAGGGCGGCGCGACCTTGTTCTTCACCACCGTGACCTTGGTCCGGTTGCCGACCACCACATCGCCGTCCTTGAGCTGGCCGATACGGCGGATGTCGAGACGCACGGACGTGTAGAACTTCAGCGCTCGACCACCGGTGGTGGTCTCCGGGCTGCCGAACATGACGCCGATCTTCTCGCGGATCTGGTTGATGAAGATCACCAGGCAACTCGAGCGCGCGATCGCACCCGTCAGCTTGCGCATGGCCTGACTCATCAGACGCGCGTGCAGGCCGACGAAGGCATCGCCCATCTCGCCCTCGATCTCGGCGCGCGGCACGAGCGCCGCGACCGAGTCGATCACGATCACGTCGACCGCGTCCGAACGCACCAGGGTCTCGACGATCTCGAGGCCCTGCTCGCCCGTGTCCGGCTGGGAGACCAGCAGGTCGTCCAGCTTGACCCCGAGCTTGCGCGCGTAGGACGGATCCAGTGCGTGCTCCGCATCCACAAAGGCGCAGATGCCGCCCTTCTTCTGGGCCTCGGCGATCACGTGCAGCGTCAGGGTAGTCTTGCCCGAACTCTCCGGGCCGAAGACCTCCACGATCCGGCCGCAGGGCAAGCCCTTGCCGCCCAATGCGATGTCGAGCTGGATCGATCCGGTGCTGATGCCCTGCATCTCCTTCAGGAGGTCGGACCCATCGCCCAGACGCATGATCGAGCCACGTCCGTAGCTCTTCTCGATCTCTCCGATTGCCGCTTGAAGGGCCTTGTTGCGCTTGGCATCCCCGGGCTTTGCGTTACTTGTGTTGGAACTCTGTCCAGTCATGAAATGTCTCGTAATTCTGATTATGTGGGGCGGCGCCACGCCCCACGAGCGTTCGGTAACAGGCCTTCCGAGCTGGCGATCATAGCTCTCCGCGAGGGGCGTTAGAAGGCCCCGTTTCGGGCTCGCGAGCAGGCTTCACGACTCGTCAGGCCACCCAGAAGGGACCCCCCCGGCCCGCAGCCGGTTCCCCGCTGGCTCAAGCTTTCTCGCGCGCGCGAATGCGACCCGCCCACGGCTCGGGTAGCCTGAAGTGGCCCCCATATATAATGGAGCGACGATGACAGCCCGCCGACCGACCCACTGGACAAAGAAAGCCCTTCTGGCGCTGGCCTCCTTCGCCATCGCCCTGGTCCTGCTCGAGGCCGCCTCCCACCTCATCGGTCGCTTCGATCCGCCCAAGGACCCGCTGCAGTCGAAGTACGTGATCGCGGGCATGGGCCAGTACGACCATCGCCTCTTCTGGACCCTGCGGCCCGGGGCCACCGACGAGGAAGGCCTGCCGTGGATCAACAGCGACGGCCTGCGCGGCCCGGAGATCGGCGCCAAGGCCAGCGACGAGTACCGCATCCTCTCGCTCGGTGAGTCCACGACCTTCGCCCGCCGCCTCGATTACGCGGACTGCTACTCCGCCCGCATCGAGGCGCGCCTGCCGGAGCTCTGGGAGACGCAGCGCCCCGTGCGCGTGATCAACGCGGGCGTGCCCGGCTACAGCCTGTTCCAGGGCTACCAGTACATGATGCAGGCGGGCCTGGCCCTGGATCCGGACATGGTCCTGCTCTACTTCGGCCACAACGATTCGTTGCCGGTGAGCTTCCTCAACAACCGCGCCAGCCTGTGGCGCGGCGAGCAGCGGAGCATGAACGACCGGGAACTCTACCGCTCGCGCCAGTCCCTCCCGGGCCGGGTCAGTGAGCTCCTGATGGACCACAGCAACGCCTACCGCGGGCTGATCCAGTGGAGCAGCGCAGCGGGTGAGGATGTTCCGGACGCGCCCGCCGATCAGGAACCGCCCGCGGACAAGCCCGCGCTGGACGCCGCGACCGCGGCCGAGCCGGACGAGGTGTTCGAGCCGCGGGTTCCCGCGCACCAGCGCCAGCAACTCCTGACCCTGTTCGACCAGCTGTGCCGGGAACGTGGGATCGCCCTGGTGATCGTCGTGCCCTGGTACCGGGACAAAGACGCCCACGCCCCGGTCCTGCGCGACTTCGCCGCCGCCAACGGCACTCCGATCACGGACCTACCCGCGCTCCTGCCCGAGCGCTTGAGCGCGCCCCACGAGTCCTATTTCTCGGACCCCGTCCACCCGACGAGCGCCGGACACGTGCTGATCACGGACGCGATCCTCGAGACGTTGAATCCGCTGAATCCGGGCAGCAACTAGCAGTCCGTTGAAAAAGTCCCGTAGCGAGACGAAGCCATCTTCGTCGCAGCAAGGAGTGCGAAGTCGAGACGGCGGAGGCGGCCCTGTAGGGCCGCTGAGCACGGC
>JBLHKW010000083.1:0-22630 GCA_047618565.1 Planctomycetota bacterium | reverse complement strand
CTCGAGGAAGAGGACGAAGAGGAACTCGAGGAAGAGGACGAAGAGGAGCTCGAGGAAGAGCCGATCGCGGCCGAGATAGAGGAGGAAGAGGTCCAGGACGAGATCACGGCGGTCGAGCCGGAGGCCGAGCCCGAGGTCGTCATTCAGCCCCCCTCCGTCCCCGTTGCGGACAAGATCCCCAGTCAGCCCGCTGTGGCGTCTGACACGTCGGCGGCAGGCGTCGACTCCCAGCTCCTTTTCGAGGCTGGAGCCCACTTCCTGGAGGAGGGGCGGGTCGCCGTCTCCATGCTTCAGCGGAAATTCGGCCTCGATTTTGATCAGGCCTGCGAGCTGCTCGACGAACTCCAGGAACGCGGTTTGATCGGGCCGTACCTCGGCGGTCAACGGCGCGATATACTCCTGTCGCTCGAACAGTGGGAAGTGACGGTCACCAACGCCTGAGATTGGCCCGATTCCCCATCGAGCGTGCACGTGAAAGACGCGCCCCTCGTATCACTGATCCACCTGGGTTGTGCCCGCAATCTGATCGACTCCGAGTTGATCCTGGGGCGCATGGCCGAGGAAGGGCTCGTCATCACCGACGACCCCACGTCCGCGCACACGGTCGTCCTGAACACCTGTTCGTTCATCGGGCCGGCGCGTGAGGAATCCTACGGCGCGATCCGCAACCTGCTCGAGCGCAAGCGCACCGGCGAGATCAAGGGTGTCGTCGTCGCGGGTTGCCTGGTGCAGCGCTACAAGCAACGCCTGGCCGAGGACTTCCCCGAGGTCGATGTCTTCGCGGAGATCTCCGACTACCGCTCCCTGGCGAAGAACGTCGCGGGCCTGGTTCGCGGCGACCGCGTACCGTCCTACCTCGAGAGCCCGGGGCTGCGCCCGCCCGATCGGGACGGGGCGCGCCTGCTGGCCACGCCCGGCTCCTATGCCTACCTGCGCATCTCGCACGGCTGCGATCACACCTGTTCATTCTGCGCCATCCCGTCGATCCGCGGCCCGCACCGATCCAAGCGTCCATCCGTCGTGCTGGAGGAAGCTTCCGAGCTGATCGCCGCCGGCGTCTCGGAGCTCGTGCTGGTCGCGGAGGACGCGACCGCGTGGGGACGCGACTTCGACATGGAGCTCCCCGACCTCGTCGAGGCCCTGGGCGACCTGGATGGGGATCACCGCGTGCGCGTGATGTACGCCTACCCCAACCGTTTTCCGTGGCGCTTGACCGAGCTCCTCGCTGACCATCCGCGCGTCCTGCCCTACCTCGACATTCCGATCCAGCACGCCGCGACGCCCGTGCTGCGCGCCATGGGCCGCGCCGGCAGCGGTGATCAGGTACGCAGGACGCTGGAACGTCTGCTCGAGTCCGTCCCGGGGATCATGCTGCGGACCACTGTCCTGCTCGGGTTCCCCGGAGAGACAGACGCGGACGTCGAGCAGCTGGCGAAGATGATCCGCGACCTGCGCCTCTCGCGCCTGGGCGCATTCACCTACTCCCCCGAGGAGGGTACCTCGGGATTCAAGCTCGAAGACGACGTGCCGCGCGCCGTTGCGAAGGAGCGTGCGCGCCACATTCTCGAGGTGCGCGACGAGGTCCTGTCCGAGGTCCAGGCCAGCTACGTCGGCAAGGAGATCGAAGTACTGGTCGATGAAGCAGCGGGCGAGCAGGGCGTGCTCGTCGCCCGCAGCGCGCTCGATGCACCGGAGGTCGACCTGCGTACCTTCGTGCGCGACAGCGAGGCCGAGGTTGGCGATCGCCTGCGCGTGCGTGTGACTGAAGTGGACGACGAGTTCGAGTGGATCTGCGACAAGGTCTGAGCCATGGGCGTATTTGAACACTGGCCGAACCGGATCACTGCGGTGCGTTTCGTGGGTGCGCTGGTGCTCTTCGCGATCTTCGCGGTCTACGGAGAGCTCGATCCCGCCTCCATCCGGCAGGTCTGGTGTATCGCCTTCTGGCTGTTCACAGTGACCGCCGCCACGGACTTTCTCGACGGCTACCTGGCACGTCAGGGGAATCAGGTGACCGCCTTCGGGCGCATCGCCGACCCGTTCGTCGACAAGGTGCTGATCCTGGGCTCGATGATCTTCCTGGCTGTGCTCGACTGGTCGCAGCCCTACCTGCCCGCCTGGATGGTCGTCGTGATCTTGTCGCGTGAACTGCTCGTGACGGGCATCCGCGGCTACGTCGAGAAGGTCGGTGGCGAGTTCCCAGCGGATGGCTTCGGCAAGATCAAGATGATCGTGCAGTGCATCGCCGTGGGGGCGTTGCTGTGGCTCGAGGCCTACGCGTGGCCTGCGGGATGGCTCGTCTTCTGGCAATGGACTGCGCACGTCTTCGTCTGGGCAACGCTCGTGGCAACCGTCGGTTCCGGCATTTCCTACGTCTCGAAGACGAGCAACATCCTGCGTGAGGTCGGCGCGTGAACGCGCTGCGCCTCGGCATCGTCTCCTGCGGTTACCTCGGTTGTTCGCCTTTCGCACCGGGGACGGTCGGAACCCTCGGAGGCGTGGCCCTGGCCTGGGCTCTCGGCTTCACGCAGCCATTCCTACTGTGGTTGCTGGTCGCCTGCGCCCTGATCTACGTCATCGGGCGCTCCCTGGGCGATTGGGCAGAGGCACATGCGGGCAAGAAGGACCCGGGCTTCTTCGTCCTCGACGAGGTTCTGGGCTATCTGGTCACCGTGGCGTGGATTGCGCCGCCCACGCCCCTGACCCTCGTGGTCGGATTCTGCGTTTTTCGATATTTCGACATCTTCAAGCCGAAACCCGCTCGCCGGTTGGAGGCGCTCGGGGGGGGAGACGGTATCCTGCTTGACGACGTCGTTGCGGGCATCTACGCCTGGGTCGTGCTGACCGCCGCACGACTGCTCTCCGGCGACCCCAGCCTCTGGAGCCTGATACAGCCGTAGCAAGCACCATCCATGAGCCGCCAGAACAAGGACGACCTTCGCATCCGGGGCATGTCCCTGACGGCGCGCTTCTGTCTTTACATGAGCCTGGCTCTGGCGGTCGTCATGCTCGGCGTCGGGTTCTTCCTGCTGCGCACGACACAGAGCGTCATCGATCGTTCCCTGGAGAACGCGTTCCGTGACACGGTGCAGCTGAAGTCCGAGCTGGACACCGGCGGTATCGAGTACGAGCAGGTCGGGCAGACGGCGATGAAGGAAGGGCGCTTCCAGCGCTTTCCCGTGCGCCTGTCGAAGGCCGCGCACGTGGGCGAGGCGGCGCTGCTGTACCGCTACGATCCGTCCCCCTCGGTTACCAACAAGCGCCCGGCGGTGGACCTCGTGGTTCCGGCCCGTCGTGGACGCGAGGGACGCAAGGCATTGCTCGGCCTCATCCTGGGCGTGACCGCGCTGGTGATCCTGGTCGGTGCTGCGGTCGCTTACTGGGCGGGTATTCGCGTCTCAGGCCCGATCGAGGATCTGGTCGAGGACGTGCGGCAGATCAGTCGCGGCAACTTCGACCATCGGACGCGCGTGCGTGGCGGGGGCGAGGTTGCGATCCTTGCGCGTTCGCTCGACCGCATGGCGAGCTCCCTGTCGGAGGCTCAGGACGCCCAGCTCGAGCTCTCGGTCCGTGAGCGTGAGCGCGAGGTCGCCCTCGAGGTCAGCGAAGCCCTGTTGCCCCAGATTGTCCCGAGCGTTCCCGGATTCGCCGTTGGCGATCTGCGCATCGGCTCGTCTGAACCCGGCGGCGACTTCTACGATTACGTCGAGAGCGGCGATCAGGTCGCGGTACTGGTATGCGAGGTCAGTGGCGCGGGCGTGCCCGGGGCCCTGGTGAGCGCCACAGCGCGCGCCTACCTGCGCAACGAACTCGAGCGTGGCGGCTCCTTGAAGGCAGCCTTCCAGAAGGTCAATCGGGACCTGGCCCGGGATGTGCGCCGCGGCATGTACGTGACCGCCCTGTGCGTCGTCCTGCAACCCGGTAGCCAGGAGGTCCAGGTCGTGTGCGCTGGCCACAAGTTGCCATTGCTGCGTTACCGCGCCGTCGACCGCAAGGTCTCCCTGGTGCAGCCGGAGGGCATCGCGCTCGGTTTCGACAAGGGCCCGGTGTTCGACCGTAGCCTGCAGATTGGATCCATCTCCCTGGCTCCGGGCGATCGTCTGGTCATGGCGACGACGGCTGTCGTGCGCACCCTGAACCCCGACGGCCAGGAGCTGGGCGAGAAGGAGTTCTATCGACAGGTCCTGCACGGGGCTGACCAGGAGCCCGCGCAGCTGATGGATGACCTGCAGGGCTTCATCGAGTCCTTCGCAGGGGACGAGGGCCTGCCCGCGGATATTTCGATTGTCGCCGTCGGGCGTAACCAATGATCTGATCTGAGATGCACATCGCTGACTTCCAACGACTGATCGAGAAGATCTACTACGAAAAGGACTCCGCACGCGGCCTCGAGGGCACCCACATGTGGTTCGCCGAAGAGGTCGGTGAGTTGACGCGCGCCCTGCGTCGCGGTCAGCAGGACGAGCTCGAGGGCGAGTTCGCTGACGTGCTCGCCTGGCTCTCGACCCTGGCGTCGATCGCCGGGATCGATCTGCAACAGGCAGCCGACAAGAAGTACGGGCAGGGGTGTCCGCGCTGTCTGGCCACGCCCTGTACCTGCGGCTAGCGGCGGATCATGCCGGGCGGCGATCGACAGGCCGGGTTGTTTCCTGAGGCCGAGCCGGAGCCCACTCCGGCGGCGCCTCCGAAGTTCGAGCACTTTGCTTCCGTCGCCGTGCAGCGGCCGGTTCGTACCGAGTTCACCTACGGCGTCCCGAGCGAGCTCGCCGTAGGGCTTTCGGCTGGTATGCGCGTCTCGGTGCCCTTTGGTCGCCGGCGCGAGATCGCGGTGGTCGTCGGCATGAGCGACCAGACGGAGCTCGACCCGAAGCGCGTCAAGTCCATCCTGGCGGTGCTCGATACGGAGCCGATCGTCGATCGAGAGTTGCTGGAGCTGACGCGCTGGATGGGGGCCTACTACGCCTGTAGCTGGGGCGAGTGTCTGGCGGCGGTGCTGCCCAGTGCACTCAAGCGTGACCGCGCACGCCAGAAGGTGCTCATGGCGCGCGTCGCCGACGGCATCGGTGCGACGGAGCTGGCCACGCTCGATGAGAAGTTTCCCAAGCAGCACCGTTTCCTGCGCACGCTGCTCGATCTGGAGGGACCCAGCGAGCTCAATGACCTGCTGCGCCGACTGGGTCTCTCGGATTCGCCGGCCCGCACCCTCGCCAGGAAAGGCTGGGTGCACCTCGAGCGGGTCGAGGTCAAGCCCGATGAGGTGGCCCCGGAGGGGGTCGTCCGCGAGCGGCCCGAGCAGCTGATGCCCGAGCAGGAGACGGCCGTCGAGCGCATCGGCGCCCGTGTCGCGGCCGATGAGTACGCAACCTTCCTGCTCTGGGGGGTCACGGGGTCGGGTAAGACCGAGGTCTACTTGCGGGTCATCGAGGACGCGCTGGCGCGCGGAAAGGGCGCCATCGTGCTCGTGCCCGAAATCGCACTCACGCCACAGACCGTCGGCTGGTTCCGCTCACGCTTTGGCGAGGTGGGGGTCTTCCACAGTCGCATGACGGACGCGCAGCGGCTCGACATGTGGCTGCGGACCAAGCGCGGCGAGGTCAACGTGGTGGTGGGCGCCCGTTCGGCGGTCTTCGCGCCGGTCCAGAACCTCGGCGTGATAGTGGTCGATGAGGAACACGAACCGTCCTTCAAACAGGGCAACGTGCCGCGCTACGGCGGCCGCGATGTGGCGGTACGACGGGCCCAGACGACGGGCGCTGTCTGCGTGCTGGGCTCGGCGACGCCCTCTCTCGAGAGCTGGGTGAACGCTCAATCCGGACGATACGAGCTGCTCGAGCTGTCCAGGCGCGTCAACAACGCGGAGATGCCCACCGTCGAGATCGTCGACATGCGCCACGAGCGCAGCGAGGGGGATTCGGGCGCCATCTTCTCGCGCCTGTTGATCACGCGTCTGACCGATGCCTTTGCACGCGGCGAGCAGGCGATCCTGTTCCTGAACCGGCGCGGCTTCGCTCCCGTACTGTGGTGCCGGGCTTGTGGCGAGACCGTTCGTTGCGGACAGTGCGACATGTCGTTGAACTTCCACCGTCGCATCGGTCGGCTGGTGTGCCACGTGTGCTGTGACGAGCAGGCCGCGCCGAAGGCCTGTCCGAGCTGCACCGCGCCCGCGCTCCGTTATCTCGGCGTGGGCTCCGAACGCGTCGAGGCGGTCGTCAAGGAGTTGTTCCCCGAGGCGCGTGTGCGCCGCATGGACTCGGACACGATGCTGCGTCGGACGGATTACGAGGAGACCCTCTCCGCATTCGGTCGAGGCGAGGTGGACATGCTCGTCGGCACCCAGATGATCGCCAAGGGCCTCGACTTCCCGCGCGTGACCGTGGTGGGCGTGGTCTCCGCTGACGCGACCCTGCACCTGCCGGACTTTCGCGCGGCGGAGCGGACCTTCCAGCTCCTGAGCCAGGTCTCCGGGCGCGCCGGACGTGGCAGCCTCAAGGGCATCATCGTGGTTCAGACGGTCACGCCCGAGCATCCATCGATCGTGCAGGCCGCGAGCCACAACTTCGAGGCCTTCGCGAGCGCGGAGCAGGAACTGCGCCGTGAACTGTCCTATCCGCCGTTTGGACGGCTGATCCGGGTGGTATTCGATGACGAGGAAGAGCAGCGCGTTACCACAGCAGCTCGCTCGGCAGCGAACATTCTCTGCGACGAGCTGTTACCCCAGGGCATCGACGTGCTGGGCCCCGCACCGGCGCCGGTTGCGCTGCAACGCGGCCGCCACCGTCAGCACATCCTGCTCAAGGCTCCCGAAGGCACGAACCTGGCTCGCGCACGCGAGGTGCTCGCGCAGTTTGCAACGCAGCATGCGCGGCCGCGCATCTCGATCGACGTGGACCCGGTCTCGATGCTCTGAGACGCTTGGGGGAGGCCGGGTCAGACCGGCTTGCGGCCGACGAACACGAAGTGCTTGCCGCTTCGGCGATCGGGCCGTGCGTGGGTCAAATGGGCACGAGCTTCAAAGCCGGCCGCGCGCATGCGGTTGGTGAATGTGGGCGGGTTCTCGATCGACCAGATGGTGACGCGACCGCCGGGGAGCAGGGCGCGGTAGAGGGCGACCAGGCCGGCCTTCGTGTAGAGACGCAGGCTGCGGGGCTCGACCTTGGCCGATGGGCCGTTGTCGGCGTCCAGCATGATCGCTGCCAGTGTTCCCTGGTGGCGCTTGACGGCTTCCGTGATGTCGGCGATCACCAGTTCGGTGCGCGCGTCGTCGAGGGGATGATCCGCATGGTGCGCCAGTGGACCGCGGTTCCACTCCGCTACCTCGGGCACGAGCTCTACCTGGAGCACCTTGCCATCCTGGGGCAAGAGGTCGAGTGCGGCGCGCAGGGTGTAGCCGATCCCAAGGCCTCCGATCATGACGGTTGGAGTGGGAGGGAGATCCTCGCACGCCAGGCGCGCCAGGTCCTCTTCCGAACGGTGCCTGCGGGATGCCATCAGGGCCAGGCCGTCCGCGCGGATCTCGTGCTCGCCATCGTGCTCGAACAGCTCGAGCAACATTCCACCGGGCGCAGTCACACTCGCGAGCTTGATGTGGGGTTTCACGGGCGGATCATAGCCCGATCCGCAGCGAATGGCCCCGTCGTTCCTGTTTCAGGCGGCCGACGCGGGCTGCGTCGGGCCCACGCCTTTTGCCTTCAGCGGTAACCGATGATGAACTCCGTGCCGACACCTTCCTCGCTCTCGATCTGGATGGTGCCCTTGTGCTTGTCCACGATGACGGAGTGCGCGATCGGCAGGCCTCGTCCGGTTCCGCCGCGGACTTCCTTGGTGGTGAATAAGGGATCGAAGGCGCGCTGGCTGACCGACTCTGGCATGCCGCAGCCATCGTCCTTGATGCGAATCTCGACCCACTCATCTCGCGTGGCCGTGCTGATCGTGATCCGCCCCTTCTCGGTGCTTTCGGGGCCAAGGCGCGCGGCGATGGCGTGAACAGCATTGATGATCAGGTTCAGGATGACCTGGTTGAACGGACCCGCTTCAACAGGTACCGGCGGGAGCGCATCATCCGCAATGATCTCGAGCTCGGCCACGTACTTCCACTCGTTGCGTGCGACGGTGGTCGTGTAGCCGACGCTGCGGTTGAGGTCCACATTGACGTTCTCCTTCTGGCCAGGGTGGGAGAACTCCTTCATCGCACGCACGATGGTGGCGACGCTGGTGAGGCCTTCGAGGGACTGCTCGAGAGCCCGGGGGATCTCCGTCGAGAGGAATCCGATATCCGCCTCCTCGAGCTTGGCCTTCAGCAGCGCGAGCTCTCCGGGACCATCGCCATCATCATCGCATGCTTCGACGAGAGCATTGACCGCCTCGATCACCTCCAGCAGGTCTTCGGGCGCTGCGCTCAGGAACCGCATGTTGTCGGTCGTGAACTGCGTCGGTGTGTTGATCTCGTGGGCGATTCCTGCAGCAAGCTGACCGATGGACTCGAGCTTCTGGGCCTGGGCCCGTTGTGTGTTGAGAGCCTTTTCGGCGGTCTGGTCGTATAGCAGCCCGACGTAGAGACTCTTGCCGGCGACCTTGGCCTGGCCGACAGATAGCTTGAGGGGGAACTGCGAGCCGTCCTTGCGGACTCCCGCTACTTCACGGGGCATGCCGATGATGCGTGCCTCACCGGTGGCGGCGTAGCGGGCCAGGTGGCCGTCGCTGTGTGGTTCGGCAGCGAGGGTCGACACGTTCTTCCCGATGAGTTCGTGGCGTTCGTAGCCGAACAGGATGTCGGCCGCGACGTTGGAGGGTTCGATGACGCCCTTGGGGCCGATCACGATGATGCCCTCCGCTGCCGCGAGCATGACGGCCTCGGTGCGGCCATGGCTCATCTCAAGCTGCGCGGACAGGCTCATAGCTCGCTCGGATGTCCAGACGTGGTCCAGGACAAGACCGGCCATCGGCACCATGTAGGCCAGTGCCTTGAGGGCGTGGGCGATGTTGAACGCGGAGTCGAAGAGGGCGCTCGATCCGAACGCCATGTAGAGCTGAGTTGCGATCTGCGGGATCAGGGAGAGGAGCAGGAGGCGCACGAAGATCGAATCGCTACGCCGCAGGTAGGCCGGGAAGATGATCGGCGCGCACAGGATGAAGGGTACCAGCGCGGCGAGGTCGAACGGGCGCTTGAACAACGCGTCTGCGAACATCGTTCGGGGCAGGTTCTCCGAGCTGGCGCAGTAGGAGATCAGGCCGTAAGCAACGATCACGAACGCGGCGCAGGTAAACCCTATGAGGCGCGAGGGTTTGCCTTGCGACTCCTCGCGCTTTCCGAAACTGACAAATATGCCGACGCCAATCAGCAGGATCATGGCGTTGAAGAGGCGACAGATGGCCCACGTGAGCGGGATCAGGTCACGATTGTCCGCGACGGCCTCGATCGGTCGATCCGCAGCGAGAGTATGGAACGCGTCCATGGCGCCAACACAGGCGAGTGCCATGCCGATGATGGGCATCGCTGGATCGCGTGTGATGCGATGGCGGACGAATGCCAGGACGCACACGCCGATCGCGGCGCAAAACGCTGTCCACTCGAGAAATGTACTGCTGAACGACCCGCGCAGTACGCGAAAGGCCGATTCCGTCGAGAGCGGCGTGTCGGCGGCGATGCCGACCGACTTCTATGTCGCGAAGTCGACCCCGAAGAGCGTCAGCAGAAGCGGAACGGCACACACCGCAGTGAGGGTCAGCACCGCGAGGCGGGTGGAACGTCGGGAGAAGAAGGGTCCTACGTTCGCTCCTTTGTCTGCCATCTCTTTCAGGAGAGCAGGTTCGCCACGGTCTGGGTGCTGTCAGCCTGCATCTCGACGGGCTGTTCATCGCGGAACTGAACCTGGATCTGACGGAAGTCCGGGAGAGAGGCTTCGAAAGCTGCGAAGATCTCGGGGTCGAACTGGGTGCCGCAGCCCTTGCGCATGATCTCGAGCACCTCTTCCTCCTTCATGGCGGGCTTGTAGGGCCGCTCGGAGGAGAGGGCGTCGTAGACGTCACCGATGGCGGTGATGCGCGCGGCGATCGGGATATCTTCGCCGGCGAGCCTGTGTGGATAGCCTCCGCCGTCCCAGCGCTCGTGATGCGCTTCGGCGATCTCGGCTCCGACCCGTGCGAACGGGTTGTCGGCGATAGCGTCGGTCTCGGCGAGCGTACCGAGGACGCGGGCGTGATCGGCGGCGCTGGACTGCGCCTTGAGGATCTCGGCCCCGATGGTCGTGTGGGTCATCATGATCTCCCACTCGTCAGGCTCAAGCTTGGCGGGCTTCAACAGGATCCTGTCAGGGATGCCGATCTTGCCGACGTCGTGCAGCGGTGCAGCCAGGAAGATCTCGCGCACAAGCTTGCTCTCGAGGCCGATCTTCTCGGCCAGGCACTGGGCGTAATAGCCGACGCGTACCACGTGGAAGCCTGTGTCCGAGTCGCGGAATTCGCCTGCCTTTCCGAGTCTCCAGACGAGTTCGGCTCGGGCGATCTCGAGCTCCGCGGTGCGCGCCTGGACGCGCTCCTCGAGCTCCGCGCTGTAGACCTTGATCTCGTCCGTGTAGCCCTTCAGACGCAGCACGCTACGGATGCGCGCGATGAGTTCGTCCCGGTCGACGGGCTTGTTGAGCAGGTCCGTCGCCCCGAGGTCCAGGGCCCTGCGCTTCATACCACGTTCGCCATTGCCGGTCAGAATGACGACCGGGATGTCGCACGTTTGATCGTTGGCGCGGATGGCCTCGAGCAGGTCGAAACCATCACGGCCCGGCATGTTGATGTCCGAAACCACCGCGTCGTGGGGAACATCTTCGAGCATGCTCAGAGCTGCATCGACGCCACCCACGAACGTCATGTCCCAGGTGTCGCGCTCGGCGCGCAGCATGCGACGCAGCCCGTCCAGAATGCGTGCCTCATCGTCAACGAACAGGACCCGGCGCTTCGTCGTGTTATCAGTCATCGGATTCACCCTCATGGTTGGCGATGACTTCCGCGGCCGCCTTGCGCCAGGTAGGAAGCTCGTCACGGATCCCAAGCCGGTCGATATATGCCATGTCGATCTCAGTCTCACGCGGAATGGGGGAGGTTGTGGGACACATCTCGCTCACGAACGCATCGGCCACGTGCACTGCGGTGACGATGTCGAACTCCGTATGGTCGACGAGCGTCGGGTCGTGGTGGAAGGCCACGGCCTCGGTGACGCGGATGGGCAGGCCCCATGTTCCAAGCAAGAACGCACCGATCTCGGCATGCGTCGTGTCGAGCAGCTGTCGTTCGCGTTCCGTCACGCGCATGCCTGAATCCTCGAGTGCGGCCAGCTTGAGGAGGTCGTCCGGGAACTGGGTGGCGAGGATCAGGACGCCGATGTCGTGCAGCATCCCTGCCAGGAAGGCCTGGTCGCCGACCTTCGCGTCTTCGAACATGCCGCGCGCGACGGCTCCCGTGAGCATTGCGTGCTCGAGTTCCAGCTTCAGGTCATTCGTGGTGAAGGCCTCGTTGCCCTCGAACGATGAGAAGGCCTCCTGGGAAAGGACGAGCGCGCGGATCATGTTTTGCCCCAGGAAGGACACCGCGTCGCGGATGCTCGAGACCTCCCGCGGCAGGCCGAAGTAGGCCGAGTTGACGATCTGAAGGATCTTGACGGACATGGCCATGTCCTTCTCGATGATTTCGCCGATGTCGCCCGCGGACGTATCCTCGTCCGCCATGGCCTGCGTCAGGGCCAGGTAGACCTTGGGCGGACTCGGCAATGCACCCAGACGTGAGATCGTGCTGCGCAGGCGCGGGTTCGCACACAGGTCGCGCACGGCACATGCCCTGTCCAGGACCTCGCGCAACGCATTACCTTCGCAGGGCTTGGCCAGGAACTGGTGCGAGACGGAGACAGATTTCAATGCCGTCTCGCGTTCGGTCTGGCCGGACAACACGATGCGGACCGTGTCGGGGTACTCCTGGCGAACGTGCGACAGGAACGTGAATCCGTCCATGCCTGGCATGCGCATGTCGGAGACGACGACGTCGAAGTGCGAGTTCTCTAGTTCCAGCTTCGCGGCTTCTCCACCGTCAGCAAAGCTGGTGTCCCACCTGTCGCGGTAGCGCCGAAGGGAGCGCCGCAGTCCGTCCAGGACTCGCTGCTCATCGTCGACGAATAGGATGCGTTTCTTCATGTAGGGTCGGACTCGTGGGATGTGAGTCGGGTGCTCGGACTCGAGCACCGTGTGGGAGGCAGGCGTTGGTCATCCGGAAGATCGGCCCCGCATGACGCTCGACTTGAGGGCGTGGGTAGATAAGCGCTCCCGGCTCGCGGCTGTCCTGGAAATGCCACGATTGCGTGTACCGCAGGCGGCGAATCTGGCCCGATTTGACCAATAATGGGAATATCCTGGGGCCGCAGGGACCACGCGGGCTCGCGCCACGCGTCTCAGTCTTCCCAGTCTTGCGCCGTCAGGTAGAGGCGCAGGTCGAGTTCCAGCTGGTGGTAGTCCGGTTCCATGTAGGTGCACAACTTGTAGAAGTCGCGGTCGTGCTGGGCGTGCTTCATGTGCGCCAGTTCGTGCACGACGATCATCCGCAAGAACTCGGGGGGGGTCTCCTTGAACAGGCTCGCCACCCGAAGTTCACGACGCTTGCGAAGTTTGTTGCCCTGCACGCGCGTCGTCGTGACGTGCATGCCGAGCGCCTTCTGGACGACGTGCAGGCGGCTGTCGAACTGGACCTGTCCCAGCGGGGCAGCGGTGCGCATGTGGCGCGCTTTCAGGTCCTGCACGTAGCTGTTCAGGGCCTTGTTGGTGCGCACCTCGTGGCTGTCCGGATAGCGCGCGGCCAGCTGCGCGCCCAGTTCACCGGACCTCAGTAGCTCCTCGGCCCGGGTCTGCAGCTCCGGAGCGTAGCCCGTGAGGTAGGGCAGCCGGGTCATGGTGGTCCGTAGCGTCAGCTACGGACGACTTCGCGGAAGCGGTGGAACAGGTGCGCCGAATCGAGCGGGCCCGGGGCGGCTTCGGGGTGGTATTGCACACTGAACGCCGATGCAGACTTGTGGCGCACGCCCTCGACCGTCTGATCATTCAGGTTGATGTGCGTCAGCTCGATGTCGTCCGGAAGGGAATCCGGGTCGACCGCGAAGGAGTGGTTCTGCGAGGTGATCTCGATCCGGCCCGTGAGCAGGTCGCGCACCGGGTGGTTCGCACCGTGGTGGCCGAAGGGCATCTTCGTGGTCTTCGCACCGAGCACGATCGACAGGATCTGGTGGCCGAGACAGATGCCGAAGATGGGCTTCTTCCCGAGCAGGTTCGCGACTGCGTCAATGGAGGGCCTGGCAGCAGCCGGATCGCCTGGACCGTTTGATAGGAAGATCGCTTCGGGGTCCATGCCGAGCACCTCGGACGCCGGTGTCTGGGCTGGCACGACCGTCACGTCGAAGCCGCAGTGGACCAGACTGCGCAGGATGTTGCGCTTGGCGCCGAAGTCGTAGGCGACGACGCGCGTACGCGCTCCCGCGGGCGCGGCGTCGATGACGCTTGGATAGGACTCGGGATAGGGCTCTTCCCAGGTGTAGGGCTTGTCGCAGGTGACGACCTTGGTCAGATCGCATCCGTCCGTCGATGCGGTCTGTCGCGCCTTGGCGATCAAGGACTCGCGGTCGCTGTCCTCGGTCGAGACCACGCAGCGCAGGCAACCCGCTTCGCGCACCGCGCGCGTCAACATGCGTGTGTCCACGCCCTCGATCGCAACGACACCCTGCTGCTTGAGCCAGGCTTCCAGCGAGCTGGTCGCGCGGTGGTTGCTGGCGATCGAGGAGAGCTCCTTGATCACGAATGCTTCCGCCCAGGCCTTGTTGCTCTCGGCGTCCTCATCCGCGACGCCGTAGTTTCCGATCAGCGGATAGGTCATCAGGACCACCTGCCCGGTATACGAGGGATCCGTCAGGATCTCGTGATAGCCGGTCATGGCGGTATTGAAGACCAGGTCTCCGCCCTTCTCGCCGTCGACGCCGATGGAGAATCCCTCGAGGAAGATTCCGTTCTCGGTCGCCAGGTATGCTCGCTTTCGATCGCTCATGCTCGTTCCGGGACCCGGTTGATGAGGGCTGCTGTATACCCGGCCCCGAATCCGTTGTCGATGTTCACGACGGATACACCCGAGGCGCAGGAATTCAGCATTCCCAGGAGGGCGGCGACACCGCCGAAAGAGGCTCCGTAGCCGACGGAAGTGGGCACCGCGATGACAGGGCATTTGACCAGGCCGCCGACGACGCTGGGCAGGGCGCCCTCCATCCCGGCCACCACCACGAGCACCCGCGCGGCGCGCAGCCGTTCGATCTGGGCCAGCAGGCGGTGCAGGCCCGCCACGCCCACGTCGGGGATGTGGTCCACCTGGGCGCCCATGGTGCGGGCCGTCACCACAGCCTCCTCGGCCACGGAGCGGTCGGAAGTGCCGGCGCTGACGACCAGGATCTGGCCCACCGGCTCGCGCAGGGGGCCACGGTCCACCACGATAGTGCGTGCGTCCGCGTGGTGCTGGGCATCGCTGAACTCGGAGACCAGGGCCGCCGCGCCCTCGTCGTCCACACGGGTGACGAGCAGGCGCTCATGGTGTCCGAGGATCGCGCGCGCGATCTCCACCAGCTGCCGCGGGGTCTTGGATGCTCCGAAGACCACCTCGGGGTGGCCGCAGCGTGCCTCACGCTGGGTATCCAGCTGGGTGTGGCCCAGGTCGTCGATCGGCCAGGCGCCCAGGCGTGTCAGGGCCTCCTCTACAGGCAGGGAGCCGTCCTGGACCTGGCGCAGGAGCTCGGCCATGCCCATCGGTCTGTCCGTGGGCGCGTGTTCCGATTGAGGGTCCATGCCGCGCCCAGTGTAACGGAGAACCGCGCGCGGGAGCGCGGGATCAGCGCGCTGATGCGTCCAGGTTCCAGTCGGCCAGCTTCCCGGCGCTGAACAGCTCCCATCCGAGCCCCGCGATCATGACGGCGTTGTCGGTGCAGTAGGCCGGGGAGGGGAAATGGGCGCGGATGCCGGTTGCTGCGGCCGCGCTGGCCATCTCCTCGCGCAGCCTCCGGTTGCACGCGACTCCACCGGCCACGAGCACCTGATCGAGGCCCTCGCGCCGGGCGCAGGTGATCGTGCTGGTCACCAGGCTGTCGACCACGGCCGCCTCGAAGGAGGCAGCCACGTCGGCACGGTCCGGGATCTCCTCCGGGGCCGGGGTCGGTGCGAGAGCGTCTCCGCCGCGCAGGTGGTAGAGGACCGAGGTCTTCAGCCCACTGAAGGAGAAGCCGATCTCGCCGCTCTTGGAGCGGTAGCGTGGGAAGCGGATGGCCGTCGGGTTTCCGGATTGGGCCAGGGCCGATACCGAGGGTCCCCCGGGATAGGACAGTCCGAGCAGGTAGCCGACCTTGTCGAATGCTTCTCCGGCGGCATCGTCCAGGGTGGCGGCCAGGGGCGTGAGCTCCAGGGCGGATTCAGCGCGGTAGAGGGCGGTGTGCCCGCCCGAGACGATCAGTGCCAGGCAGGGGTACACGGGCTCGTCGAGCTCCATGGTGGCGGCAAAGGCGTGGGCTTCGATGTGGTGCACGCCCACCAGCGGCAGGCCGCGGGTGAATGCCAGGGCCTTGGCCGCCGACAGGCCGACGAGGAGCGATCCGATCAGGCCCGGCCGAGACGTCACCGCGATGGCGCCCAGGTCACCCAGGTCGACGCCGGCATCCTCCAGGGCCTGGTCGATGCACGGCAGGATCCTGCGCAGGTGCGCGCGCCCAGCGACCTCGGGTACGACGCCGCCAAACGGAGCGTGCTCCGCGATCTGGCTATCGACCACCGACGACAGCACGTCGCGCCCGCGACGCACGACCGCCGCCGCTGTTTCGTCACAGGACGACTCGATTCCCAGGACCAGCTCGGAGGAGTTTACCACGGGCCTGCTAGCGTTCCGTCTTCAAGGAGACCGCGTAGGGACCGGGCCGCTCACCCGAGAGCAGACCCACGGCGGCTTCGAGCTGCTTGTCGGTGGGGGGCAGGCCCACGAGCGGCTGCCCGACCTCGCGTTCCCAGGCGGCGAGCGCGTCCAGCGCTTCCAGGGGGGCGCCGTAGGAATCGAGGAAGGCGTGTACCGCGCGCCGTTCGCCATCGTTTGCCTCGATCACGAGGTCCGGGTAGATCCCGTGTTCGCCCTCTGCGCCATCGGCGTGGCTGGAGCGTTCGAAGTTGCGGTGCGTCGGTGAGTAATAGTAGGAACTCGTCACCTTGGCCCGTGCGCCCGCCCGCTCGAAGCGCCGGATGGTCTGCACCATGCCCTTCCCGTAGGAGCGGCTGCCCGTGATGATCGCGGCGCGGTGATCTTGCAGTGCGCCGGCGAGTACCTCGCTCGCGCTGGCCGAGTCGCCATCCACGAGCACGACCAGCGGGAAGCCCACGTGCAGGGCCTCGGCCGCGTCGGACCTCAGCATGATCGGCTGGCCGCGCCCTTCCGTGGACACGATCAGACCGTCGTCGATGAAGCGTCGAGCGATCTCGACGGCCGATTCCAGGACGCCCCCGTAGTTGGCTCGCAGGTCCAGCACGAGGGCGTTCATGTCGCGCCGCGCGAGGTACTGGAAGGCCTCGTCAAATTCGCGCGGCGTCTCCTGGCTGAACGAGAGGATCGACGTGTAGCCGATGCCGCGCTCTTCATCGAGCATGCGCGTGTGTCGCACGGTCGGGTTGACGATGGACTCGGCGCGTAGCTTCAGCGCACGCTGCCCTCCGTCGCGACCTTCCACCAGCATGTCCACTGGCACCGCTTCCGAGGCCTCGACCAGCGTGCGGATCTGGGCCTCGCTGAAGTCCGCCAGGGCGCGACCGTCCAGCTCGAGCAGCTGGTCACCGACGCGCAGGCCGGCGCGCTTTCCTGGAGAATCGGCCAGGGGGAAGAGCACGACTCCATCGGTGATCGGACCCCTGAAAACGACGCCCATGCCCACGTAGCGACCGACGGTCTCGCGCGCGACGGACTCGGATTCGTCGCGGTCGTAGTAGCGAGAGTAGCTATCGAGGCTCGACAGCATGCCGTGCAGGGCATGGTCGAGCAGCTCCTGGTTGGACACCTCGCGCACGAAGGACTCGCGCGCGAAGTCGCGAACCGAGCGGTAGTGCTGCAGGTCGGGCTCCAGGCGCTGCGTGCTGAACTCGAAGGCCAGCGTGGCCAGCACCACGCCCGCGGCCAGCCCCAGCAGGAACGTCCGACCGGTTCCCGTCACGCAGGCGCCACGAGCTCCGACATGGCGAGCTCGAGTTCCTTGTCGTTCGGAGCCACGCCGTGCCACTTGGCCTGGCCTTCCATGTAGGAGACTCCGCGGCCGATGGTCGTGTGCGCGATGATGGCACTCGGGCGGTCCTTGACCTCCTTGGCGTCGCACAGCGCCTGGTCCACGGCATCCACGTCGTGCCCGTCGACATCGACCGCGTGCCAGCCGAAGGCCTCGTACTTCTCGCGCAGGTCGCGCACGTCCATCACGTCGCGCATGACGCCGTCGATCTGGATGTTGTTGAAGTCGACGATAACAGTCAGGTTGTCGACGCCGTAGTGCGCGGCACTGGTCGCGGCCTCCCAGATCTGTCCCTCCTGGCTCTCGCCATCGGAGGACGTGTTGTAGACGCGCGCGTCCCAGCCGTTCATCTTGGCTGCCAGCGCCATGCCGACACCGACCGAGAGGCTGTTGCCGAGGCTACCGGTGCTGAAATCGATGCCCATGTCCGCACTGCGGTGCGGGTGCCCCTGCAGCATGGCGCCCATCTTGCGGAACTTCAGGAGCTCCTCGCGCGGGATCAGGCCCTTCTGGACCAGGAGCGCGTAGTACCCGGCGCAGGTGTGCCCGTTGCCGAGGATGAAGCGGTCACGGTCCGGCGCGTGCAGGTTGTCGGGACCGAGGCGCAGGTGCTCCACGAACAGGGTCGCCATGAAGTCCGCCATCCCGAGCGGTCCGCCCGGGTGGCCACACGCCGCGGCGTGCACCATCTGCACGATGTCCTGGCGTGCCTGCAGCGCAACTTTGCGGATCTCGTCGCGCCGCTCTGATGTGAGTGCCATGGGCTAGCTCTTCCTCTTGAGGATGTTCAGGGCGCGTGCGGCGATCGAGGCAGCGTCCAGTCCGTAATGGGCGAGCAGCTGGGTCGCTGTTCCGCTCTGTCCAAATTCACCGTCCATGCCGACCATGTCGATCGGTACCGGATGGTTGCGCCCGACCACGCTTGCGACGGCATCTCCCAGGCCGCCCCGGATCTGGTGCTCTTCGCAGGTCACTATCGCGCCGCATTGTTCGGCGGCGGCAACGATCAGTTCCGTGTCGATGGGATCGATCGTCGAGATGTTCAGCACACGCGCGTCGATGCCCTGGGCTGCGAGGATTTCCGCCGCGCCGAGGGCTTCCGCGACCTCGACGCCGCAGGCGATCAGGGCCACGTCACTACCCGCGCGCATGATGCTGCCGCGACCGATCTTGAAGTCGTAGGACTCGTCGAAGAGGACCGGGGTCGAGGCGCGTGAGAGGCGCACGTAGACCGGGCCGTCCACGTCAGCTGCCGCACGCACGGCCAGGCGTGCCTCGACGGCGTCCGCCGGAACCAGCACGGTCATGTGGGGCAGGACACGCATGAGCGTGATGTCCTCGAGCATCTGGTGTGACTTGCCGTCCTCGCCGACGGTCAGGCCGGCGTGGGTAGCACAGATGCGTACCTTGAGCTGCGGTACGCAGACGCTCTGGCGAATCTGCTCCCAGGCCTTGCCCGCGGCGAACATGGCGAATGAGCTGGCGAAGACCGTCTTGCCCATCGCGGCCAGGCCAGCGGCGGTGCCGATCATGTTGGCCTCGGCGACCCCCATATTAAAGAAACGGTCAGGGTGCGCCTGACCGAAGGCCTTGGTCTTGGTCGACCCGGACAGGTCGGCGTCCAGGACAACGATGTCGTCGCGCTCCTTGCCGAGCTCAACCAGAGCGTGGCCGTAGGCTTCGCGGGTGGCGATGTTCTTGGTCTCGCCCTGGGCGAGGGGGGCGGTCGGTTGGGGCACGGTGAGCACGGCGTCTAGAGGGCGGGGGGGGGACGGGAAAGGGGTAAAGGGATCCCTGCCGAGGGGTTGTACCCACCCCCCTCGCGCGGAGCAATCTCGGTCATCCCAAAGGCTGAGTCGGTCGCGCTCCCGGTGTGTTGTCAGGGACGCAAGCTCCTTCCTGGAGCCCAATTACGCCCCTGGCCCGGGTTTCTGAAGTGCTAGCACAGTCCCTCGCCCTGGGTGGCCGATACCGGGGGGTCCGCCCATCCTTCACCGCCGAGGCGCCCGCCAAGATGAATGTCCTAGTCTTTTTCGCCACGCTCTCCCTGGGAACCAGCTTCACCGCTGCGAGCCAGGAATCCACGATTCTCGGGTCCCTGAGCCGCGCTCGGGCGGTTTTCGACCGCATCGATGACGACGGAGACGAGAGTCTCAGTGTCGACGAGGCCACCCTGGTCGGGATCCCTGAGGAGCATTTCCACGGAGAGGACGCCGACGGGGATGAATGCTTCTCCCGCGATGAGTTCTCCGTCTACTACTACCATCTGCTCGTTGCGGCGGCCGAGGACGTGGAGGCCGATCTCCTGGACGAGGTCGCGCTCCTGCACGCGCTGACGCTCTCCCGCAGGCCGCAGGTCAGCGACCTCGAGGTCGACCCGATTGAGCCGACGCCCGATGTCGAAAGGGCCGAGCTCGAAGCCACGCCCGATCCCGGCCCTCGGCACAAGACGAGCTCGCTCACGCGTGCCCGCAAGCTGCTGGTGCGGCTGAGCGCGGAGGCGGCCTTCTCGAAGCCCGTGACCCATGACTTCCGCTCGTTCTTCTGGGGTCGCGATCCCCGTGGGATGGGCCTCGAGCAGTCTGTTCCGGCCCTGGTCCGGGTAAACGCGGAGGTCGACGACATGCTTGAGTCCGCCTTCGTGACCGAGAAAGAGGCACAGCTCCTTCGCAAGGCTCTCGTCAACCGAGCGGGTCCCGCTGCCGCGCGCGCCGCGCTCGACGCCGGCCAGTCCTTCGCCGATGCGGAGGAGCCGCGCCCCGAGACCGACGGGCCGCAGATGCTCCTGTCGGACGGAGACTCACGTGGGTCGGCCTCCGTGGCCATCCCGAATTTTGACGTGACGCGGGTCGAAACCTCGTCCACGGACGAGCTCGCCGGCGATCAGGTCGACGCCGATCTTGCCGAACCCCTTGAGGTCGGAATCGAGGGAGCTGGAGAGCATCAAGCCGCGATGGCGATGGCGCTGCCCTTCTTCCTGCGTCTGGCCTTCCCGGCCGACGTCGAGGGCTTTTCCAGCTTCCTGGCAGGCCCTAACGCGGGATCGGCGCCCCCGGCAGCCACGGACCCGGTCCAGACCGAGGTCGAGGCGAGCCCGGCCACGGACACGACTGACGACCAGGATCTCGAGCGTGGGACGGTCGGCTCCGCCCCCGTCGGGTTGCCCGCCTTGCAGGTCCAGGTCGAGAAGCAGTCGGAGGGTGCGTTCAGCGACACCACCGAGGTGCCGTTCTTCATCCCCTCGACCCCGCCCGTTGCCTTCCCGAACAGCGATGACAGCGTCGCGCCCGGATCTCCGACCGGTCGCCCCGAGACGCGTTGATCGTCCGGGTTGGCTCACTGCCACCCAAATAGCACCACGGGCCGCTCCCCCTCCAAGGTAGGGGAGCGGCCCGCAGCTGTTTCAAGGCAGTTCCGGTGGTCTCAGACCTTGCCCGGCTGGGCCGTGACGACGCGGACACTTTTCTCACCGCTCTGCCAGGAGAAGCCGCGCTTCATCTTGCCGTCCGTTCCCGGGATGTAGACCCGGGTCAGGTCCTGCTCGTCGACCACGCATCCAAGACACTCGAGCTCACGGATCGAGAGCTGGATGCCACGGCGCTGTACTGCCAGGGCCGCTCGCCGTTCGAGTTCTGACGAACTTGGGCGTGAGCCTTCGGCATGTGGCTCGCGCTTTCCTTCCAGGTCCTTCGCGCGGCGCGTTCTGTCGACGATTTCGGCGACGATGACTTCGAGCAGCGGAACCAGCTGCTCGGCACGTGATTGATCGTAGGTATTTTTCATAGTTGGGATACTCCTTCTGAGCCAACCCCCTAAGCCGGGAACCGCGCGACTTCCGACTGGAAAAAAGCGACAGATTCGGAGGTTTTTGGGTTATCCGACCAGGCATCCTTTTCCGTTCACGGCCTTGAATGACCGGAACGCGCATTCGGCGGCGTCCGGGCAGGCTCACGCTGGCGGCAGGTTCCCCCTCCGATTAGAGTGCTGCGCGCCACCGGGACCGGTCAGGGTCCATGACCCTCGACCGCAACTACCCAGGGGAATGCTGTGCAGATCACCCACCGCGAGGAATTTTCAGCTGCCCACCGGCTCGCGAGCCCCGAACTGTCGGAGCAAGAGAACCGTGAGCTCTACGGTCCGTGCTTCACGATGCACGGACATAACTATGGCCTCGCGGTCACCGTCGAGGGGGCCGTCGATGCGCGTACCGGAATGGTCATCAACCTCACCGTGCTGATGCGCCTGATGCGCGAGCTGATCTTCGATGCGGTGGACCACAAGTGCTTGAACACCGATGTCCCCTTCCTTGAGGACATCATCCCGACGGCCGAGAACCTGGCGATCGCCTTCTGGAATCGCCTGGAACCCCATATTAACGGAACGAAGCGATGTCGACTCTATCGGGTCCGGATCGAAGAGAGTCAGACGAATCAGGTCGAGTACTTCGGCCCGACGAGCTGACGACGGAGGAGCTGATCCGGCAGGTGCTGACGCGGCTCGGTGACGATCCGGAGCGCGAAGGACTGCTTCGGACTCCCGAACGTGTTGCGCGCTCGCTGCAGGACCTGACGGCCGGAAGCAAACTGTCCGTCACCGACGTGGTGGGGAACGGCGTCTTCACCGAGGACTGCTCGGAGATGGTGATCGTCAAGGACATCGAGTTCTACAGCCTTTGCGAGCATCACCTGCTGCCCTTCTACGGCCGTATCCACGTGGCCTACATCCCCGATGGCCGCATCATCGGCCTGTCCAAGATCGCGCGCATCGTCGATGTGTTCGCGCGGCGTCTGCAGGTGCAGGAACGCATGACCGCTCAGATCGCCGAGTCGATCCAGCAGGTGCTCGAGCCGAAGGGCGTGGGCGTCGTCGCGGATGCCGCGCACCTGTGCATGATGATGCGGGGCGTGCAGAAGCAGAACTCGTCGACGATGACGTCCTGTCTGCTGGGCTCGTTCCGTGGCGATCCGCGCACGCGAGCCGAGTTCCTGGGGCTGGTTGGAAACGTGACCGCGCGCTAGGAGTCTGCGTCACGGGTCGCGGATTCCCGCTCGGCTTCCCCGGGCCGACTGACAAGGCGCCGGGTTCCACCCATGGTTGCCTCCATGTGCGGGTTCCGGCAACGCCGGCAGGCGGTTCGGGGGAATCGAGCGGGGATTCGCGATCTGTGGCGCAGGCTCCTAGCAGCCCGCCGTGACTTTCACCACGGATGGTGTGAGAAGGCCGATCTCCTGGCGCAGTCACCGTGAGGTGCTGCATGCTTGGGGGGCGTTAACCCAACCTCAAGAAACGGAGACCGACCATGAATGACTCTACCACCGTACC
>JBLHKW010000082.1:0-22806 GCA_047618565.1 Planctomycetota bacterium | reverse complement strand
CAAGGAGTGCGAAGTCGAGACGGCGGAGGCGGCCCTGTAGGGCCGCTGAGCACGGCTCGACGAGCACGACGCAGCGGCGGCGGAGAGGGCGAAGTCGAGTAGGGAGTTTTTAGGGCGGCCTGCTAGCGACAGCCCCGGTCAGTCCGCTGCGAGGGCGCGCTCGATCTCGGCCACCACCGCGTCCTGGGCAACCTCGCTGGACTCGCCCGAGCGCAGGTCCTTGACCTGGCAGGTACCGGCCTTCCACTCGTCTTCCCCAACGATCAGGGCTATCGGGAAGCCGTGGCGGTTGGCGTACTTCAGCTGGGCACCGAGCTTCTTGGCGTCGGGGTAGAGCTCGACGCCAATGCCGGCGGCGCGAATGCGCGTGGCCAGGGCCAGGTAGTCGTCGCCGTGGTCGGCGGCGAAGAAGGTCAGCAGCACGGGCGCCGCGCTCGTGCTGTCGCCGAGTAGCTTCAGCTCCTCCATCGCGGCCAGCAGTCGGTCGAGGCCGAGGGAGGCGCCGATGCCGGGCAGGCGTTCCTTGGTGTAGACCGATGCAAGGTCGTCGTAGCGGCCGCCGGAGCAGACGCTGCCGATGGCGGGCAGGTCGTCGAGGAAGGTCTCGAAGACGGTGCCCGTGTAGTAGTCGAGCCCGCGCGCGATGGAAACGTCGATACGCAGTCGCGCTTCCGGGGCTGCGGAGCAGAATCCTCGCTTGAGCGTGCGCAGGTCGGCCAGGCCCTGGGCTCCGATCTCGGAGCCAGCGACCAGGGGCTCGAGGGCCCCCAGGATCTCGTCGTTGGATCCCTCGAGAGCCGCGAGCTGAAGTACCTGATCCGCCTGGGCAGCCGTTGCGCCGGCGGACTTCTGCATCTCCTCGCTGACCTTCTCCGGTCCGATCTTCGACAGCTTGTCGAGCGCGCGCAGCACGTCGGCGCTCTTGTCGCCGAGCCCCACCTGCTCGAGCAGGCCGCTCAGGATCTTGCGGTTGTTGACGCGGATCGTGAAGCGCTCAAAACCGAGGGCGGTGAGCAGTGCGTGGATCACCAGCGCCGACTCGGTGTCCGCAACCGTACTCGTCGTTCCGATCGTGTCGAAGTCACACTGCAGGAACTCGCGGTAGCGACCGCGCTGGGATTTCTCGCCACGCCACACGGGGCCGATGTGGTAGCGCTTGAACGGCGTGCCGAGCTCGCCGATGTGCTGGGCCACGAAACGCGCCAGGGGCACGGTCAGGTCGAAACGCAGCCCGACGTCACGGCCACCGTGGTCCTCGAAACGGTAGAGCTGCTTGTCGGTCTCCATCCCGCCCTTGCCGAGCAGGATCTCCGTGTACTCGAGCGCGGGCGTATCGATCGGCTGGAAGCCAAAGGAGCGGTAGACCCTGCGCGCGGTCTCGATCAGGCGTTCGCGCGGGATCATCGCCTCTGGGAGGTAATCCCGGAAGCCCCGTAGTGTGCGTGGTTGGATGCGTTCGGCGGCCAATGTCTTGTCTCCAGAGCCCCGGGGTGATGGGCGGCGACAGCCTACAGGGAATCGGGCATCAGGGACGCATGGAGCCCTCACTATCGAGCAGACCGTTGCGCTTCTGGAACACGGTCCTGCCGTGTTTCACGACCGCACGAACGGGATTCCGCCCGATCTCGTAGGTCAAGTGCGTCAGATTCGGGAGGTCGAGGATCGCCAGGTCGGCTTGCTTACCCACCTCGACCGTGCCCAGCCGCGCGCCGCGGTTCAGGGAGCAGGCGGCGTTCAGGGTGGCAGCGCAGAGGGACTCGGCTGCGGTGAAGCCGAAACGCAGTGCCGCCCAGGAAAGGACCTCGGGCAGACTCTGGGTGTAGCAGCTACCCGGATTGAAGTCAGTCGCGATCGCGGGCGCCAGCCCGGCAGAGACCATGCGCCGGCCCGGTGCCTCCTGGCTCTCGCCCAGGTAGAGAGGCACGAGCGGGCAGAGTACCGGGATCACCTGCGCCGCGGCCAGGGCATCGATGCCGGCCTCGCTCACGTGTTCCAGATGGTCCGCGCTCTGTGCGCCGACCTCGGCTGCGAGCTGGGCACCACCCAGGGGTGTCAATTGATCCACATGCAAACGCAGGCCGAGGCCCAGGTCCGCGGCGCGGCCGAGGATGCGACGCGAGGAATCCAGGTCGAAGACGTGGCCCTCGGTGAAGATGTCGCAGTACTCGGCCAGTCCGCTCTCGGCCACCATCGGCAGCATCTTGTCCACGAGCAGGTCGACGTAGGCCTGCGGGCGGTCCTTGTACTCAGGCGGGAAGTCGTGCGCACCGAGGAAGGTCGGGACCAGCTCGACCGAGTGCAATTCGCCCGCGGCCTCGATCACGCGCAGGCACTTGAGTTCGTCCTCGGGCGTCAAACCGTAGCCGGTTTTGGCCTCGATGGTCGTGGTGCCGAGCTCGAGGAAGCGGTCGAGACGCTGCAGCAGCGCGCGCAACAACGTCTCCGACGAACTCTCGCGCACGCCGCGCATGCTGGCCAGGATGCCACCACCGCAGCGCGAGATCTCGAGGTACGAACGCCCGGCGTTGCGCATCTCGAACTCGTCCTCGCGCGTCCCCAGGAACACCGGATGGGTGTGGGCGTCGACGAATCCGGGCACGACCAGACCGCCGCGCGCGTCGAGCTCATCGCGGAAAAGGGTGTCCGCCCGCAATTCGGCCTCGGGCCCGATGCCCACGATGCGGCCCGCATCGCATGCGACGGCCACGCCGGCCAGTTGCTCGACCTCGCCGAAGCGACTGCCGCCGCGCGCTTCCTGGCCCAGGGGTGTCACGACCGCGCTGGCGCCGTGGACGATCAGATCCAGCTCGCTCATGCGGGCCATCCTATCGGATCCGCCCGCGCTCCCGGTCCTATTCTCCGACGGCCTGGCGTCGCCGCTCGGGAAGCTGTAGCCCGCACGCGCCGGCGCTCGCGAAGGCGGCCAGCATGTGGTTTCGGATGCGCTTGCGGGCGCGGAAGATGATCATCTTCGTGTTGGAGAGTCTCACCCGCATGTGCCGGGCCACGTCCGCGTAGGAATGCCCTTCGACCTCGACCATGTGCAGCGCTTCGCGATCGCGCGCCGAGAGCTGCTGCGCCGCGGCTGCGTAGTGCAGCAGGACCAGCATCCAGGCGCGCGACAGGGACTCGCACTGTTCACCGCGCACGAGCGAATCGTGGGGTCCGACGCCCTGATCGGTAGGCTCGAGCGCACCGACCGGAAGCGCCTGGTACGAGAGATGGGTGCTGCGCCGGCTGCGTGCGCGACGGACCGCGTTGGCGGCGATCGTGCGTGCCCAGCCCCGGAACGTGTAGCCCTTCTCGTCGCGGAAGCTCGCCGCGTAGCGGTAGATACTGACGAAAGTGTCCTGCAGCAACTCCGTGGGATCGCCCTTCATTCCACAGGTGCCCATACGACCGACAATCCACACGAGCAAGCCGGCGCGCGACTCCGTGTAGAGGGTGGCGAACGCGTCCTCCGCTCCCGTGTCCCGGAAGCGGATCATCAGTGCGGTCTCGCGCTGGATCCGGGTCGGATCTGCGGATGGGTTGCGCGAGGGTCCGCTGACGAGTCGCGGGCGGGAACTGTGCGGGCGAAGGGTCGAGAATCCAGACATGGCCGACAGAGAGCACGCGCCGTGCCGGACGCCGGAGCGAGCGCCGCAGCCAGGGCGTAACCGCCTACATACAGGTACTTTACAGCCACGGCGATGCAATCATCAGGCCCCCAGGAGCGCGCGAATTCATGCCAACCGTTCCTTCCTCGTAACACTCCTCACATATATGTCGGGGCCCAATTTCCTTCCAGCCGAGGCTGGATCGGTCGATAAGATGGGCCCCATAACGGGATCCTGCGGCGTTCCCTGAATTCGCCCATCGTCCTACCCGCACCTGCCTTGAACCCCCACCCACCTGCAGCGCTGCTCGGCAGCGCGCTGCCACCAGCGGTCGGAAACGACCTGACGCTGATCGCCTCGATGGCCCTGGCCCTGCTGGCCTCGGCTCTCTTCAGTACTTTGCGTTTCGCGCTCCAGCATTCGCACCCCGGCCGCGTGCTCGGCATGGAGACGGACGTCGATCGGCGCGCACGTCTGACGCCATTGCTCGAACGCGTGGAGGCGTTGGCGACGAGCGCGGGCATCTTCAAGATCGCGTGCGACGTCGTCTTCGTCACGATCCTCCTCGGAGGGCGCGCAGCGTCTGCCCCGCTCGAGTGGACCCACGTCGCCACCGCCTTCGCGATCGCGGCGCCGCTGCTGTTGCTCCTGACCGACGCATTGCCGCAGACCATCGCGCGCGCCCGCGGGAGCGAACTGCTTCTGCGCACACTACCAAGCTTCGTCCTTCTACAGGTACCCCTGCGCCCCTTCGTGTCGGCGCTCGAAGCCGTTCGCCGGGCGGTCATGCGCATCCTCGGGCTGCGTGACAGCTCGTCCTCGACGCGCAAGATCGTGGAGGGCTTGCGCGACGTGATCGAGGAGTCCGCGCAGTCGGGAGATCTGAACGAGGGCCAGCGCGAGATCATCGAGAACGTCATGGACTTTTGCGCGCTCGACGCAGCCGCGGTCATGACACCGCGCACGGAAATTTTCGCGGTCGACATCGAGGACGGCCTGAGCGCCGTGGTGCGGGCGCTCGAGGAGGCCGGCCACTCGCGCATCCCCATCTACAAGGACAGCGTCGACTCGATCATCGGCACGGTCACCGCGCTCGAGGTTGCCAAGGTGCTCGGCGCGGATTCCGCCAGTACGCGCCTCGAGGACCTGATGCGTCCGCCTTTCCTGGTCCCGGAAACCAAGCCCGTTTCCGAGCTACTGGCGGAGTTCCGCGCCCACAAGCAGAAGATGGCCATCGTGCTCGACGAGTACGGCGGGACCGCCGGAGTCGTCACCCTGGGCGACGTCATCGCCGAGATCGTCGGCGATATCCACGACGAGTACGAGGAGTCACAGGAGTCCATGCGCTTCCTTGAGGGCGGCGCGGTCGAGATCCTGGCCAGCGTGCACGTGACCGAGGTCAACGAGGCTCTCGGGCTCGAAATCCCGGCCGGGGAGGACTTCGAGACCCTGGGCGGCTTCGTCCTGGCGGAACTGGGACACTTCCCGAAGCGCGGCGAGGAGTTCACCCACGGCAACGCCCACTACGCGGTGCTGGACGCCAGTGATCGCCGGGTGCTAAAGGTTTCCGTCAAGAAGTCCGCCTGAACGCGCTGTGGCCAAGTTCCTCGACGACGGCCTCGTCCTGCGCCGATCCCCTTTCGGAGAGTCCTCGCTGGTCGTGCAGGTGCTGACCAGACGCCACGGGCGCGTCCATTTCACGGCGAAGGGCGCGTACCGGCCGAACTCGGGCTACGCCTTCGTGCTCGACCTGTTCCACACCATCTCCCTGGAGTGGTCGCACTCCACGCGGCGTGAGATGCAGTACCTGAGTCGCGCTGACCTGGCGCAACGACGGGAGTCGCTCTGCAGCCGCCCGGACGTGTACCGCGCGGCCCTGATGATGCTCGAACTGACAGAGCTGGCGGCACGCCCGGGCGCACCGGACCGGGCGCTGTTCGAGCTGACCGAGCAGGGTCTGGACGAACTATCACACCTGTCCCCATCGACCCGGGGCGCAGATCACACCCTGATCCTGTTCGAACTGCGCTTCCTCGACCACCTCGGTCTCAGTCCGGCGCTGGAGCAATGTGCGGCCTGCGGAGAGCCCGCGCCGCCCCTCTCGCTGGCTCCCGGCCGCGGGGCACTCGGGGCGCGGGTTGGGTTCTCGGCTGCAGTGGGGGGACGCCTCTGCCCGCGCTGCGCGACAGATGCGAGGGCCAGCGGGAAGCGCGTCGGTACTCTCCCCACGGACGTGCTCGACACGGCGGCCAGCATCGCCCGTGGAGATCGGGACGACGGGAATCCGCAACTTCTCGTGCGGGTACGCGACGCGATCGAGCGCTTCCTGAACTATCATCTCGAGACTCGCCCGCGCACCCAGCGCGCTTTCCTGGCGGTCCCCAATCGAAATGCTCCCTGAAACGGCTCCCATCCGCTCCCGTAAGCGTGAACGTCTCGCAACCGGGCCCCTGCTGCGCCTGTGCGTGCTGCTGCCCGTCCTCATGATGGGGGCGGCCTGCGCTGGCTCCACCAAGAAGGTCGAGCCCCTGGGCCCCGGGGAGCTGCAGGGCGCGATCGCATCGGCACGCGCCGACCTGGCCGAGGGACGCAGCGAAGATGCGCTCGAACGGATGCGCAAGGCGGTCGTCACCCCCGGGCTTTCGACCGACGAGCGCGGCGAGGCGCAGGACCTGCTCGAGCGCGCATGCCTGCAGCGCATCAAGGATCTCTCGGATCCGCCCAAGCCGGCCAAGCTGCGCATGATGCTGAAGATGGAGCTGCCGCGCCAGCTCGCCGTTCAGGCGGGCATCACGGGCGCGCGCCTGCACGTCGAGGCGGACGATCGCTCCAAGGCATTCAGCCTGATCGAGGACATGGATCTCCTGTATCCGAACCACAGCCAGCGACGCGAGGCAGGCACGATCCTGGCCGACATCGGGTTCTCCTACGCGGAGGATTCCGGGCGCTACTGGCTGCTGTTCAAGTACCGCGCCCTGGCACCGCCGGTGCTCACCTACCTGGTGGACAACTACCCGTCCGAGCCACGGACGGACCTGGCCTATTTCACGCTCGGCGACCTGTACGAACGGGAGCGGCGCTGGGAGAGCGCGATCGAAACCCACGAGGATCTGATCCTGTGGCGGCCGGACAGCTCGTATGCGGTATCGAGCCAGGCGCGTATCCCCCACCTGAGACTGCTGGCCCTCGCAAGTCCCGAATACGACCGGTACGAGCTCAATCGCGCACGATCGGAGCTCGAGACCTGGCTCGACGGATACACCGGGCATCCGCTGCAAGCGGAAGTGGAACGGGACCTGGCGGACAGCATTCAGCGCCTGGCCGATAGCGATCTCGCCATCGCGCGCTTCTACCGCAAGGTCGACAAGCCCAGCGGTGCGGTCTACCACGCGCGACGTGCTCTGGAGAACGCGCGCGCGGTCGCCAACCAGAGTCAGATCGAGGAGGCCCAGGATCTGCTGGCAGCGCTGAACGCACAGCCGGAAGAAAGCGAGCCGGAGTGAGTTCGGGCACGCGAAAGGCGGCGCTTGCCGTGCTTCTGGCGCTCGGCTCGCTGGTCGTCAGCTGCGGCTACAGCACCCAACTCCGTGTCGCCACGAAAGACGGAGAGGCGCGCACGATCGGCGTGGAGATCTTCGGAAACGACACCCTCGAGCGGGACCTCGAGCGGGAGTTACACGAGGAGCTGACGCGCGCGGTGCGCAACCTTGTCGATGGAGATCTCGTATCGCCCGACCGGGCCGAGGTGGTGCTGCGGGGAAAATTGACCCAGTTCGCCCGGCGCGGAGGAATCCGCAGCCCGGACAACGAGCTACTTCAGACGGGCGTCTTGATCGCGGTCGAAGCGTCGTTGATCGAACGGGTCACGAGCGTGGACCTTACCGGTACCCTCCCGATCACGGTGGACGTCGGCTTCACATTGACCGGATCTGGGATGGAGGCCAGCGCCCGCAACCGCGCCGTGCAGAACCTCGCCAACCGCATCGCGCTGGATTTGTTCACGGCGGCCTCCGTGCGCAAGCCGACGGACAAGGCCTCGGATTCGACCGCAACAAAAGGCGTAAACCATTAGTCTCACATTACTTGCGACCAAACCATCAAGTCGGCTGGGCAGTTTGATGGTGTCCGCTCGTAGAGACTGAACCGCGCGCGCCCGGCGCTCCCCACCTGCAGCGTAGGCCGCGGGTCAATCAAACATTACTTTATAGTCGCGCCAGAGACGTACCACTGGAGGTGGACGCCTGGAAGGACGATACTGAAACATGCCCGAAACGCCGAACACCCAGGGTGACAAGGGCCGCAAGACGCGGCCCTTCGGATCCTTCCTGCTCTTCCTGACCGTCCTCGTGGTGATCCTGATCGCCTTCGGAGGCGAGCACCTCGGACGCGCCGAACCCCTGACTCAGGACCAGTTCGAGTGGCTCCTGTACACCGGCGAGGTCGAGCACATGACCTTCCGGGGCGAGAAGGAGATCGAGGGCGAGAAGCCCGACGGATCTCGCTTCACGGTCAGCTTCTCCAGCCTGGACGGCAAGCAAGGGCTCTATCAGCAGCTCAACGCGATCCGCCGCTACCACCCGATTGCCCCCGCGCAGCTGGTGGAGGCCATCGCGACGAAGTGGTACGCACCGGAACGCTACCGGCACCTGATCGCGGTCACGGACAGTGCGACCGAGTTCGAGCCGGCGAGCGAGTCCGACTCCGACGAGGCCGTGGCGCCGGTTCCGCTCCCCGTGCAGGAGGACCGCCTGTTCGTCAGCGTGACGGCGCGCTCCGAATCCGCATGGAACGGTTCGCAATCGAGCGCGCCCGACTTCCCCCTGCCGGCAACCTCCGGGCAGCTCTGGCTCGAGGTCGTCGACGGCGATGACCTGGGTTCGCTGAAGGAGATGCTGGGCGGAATGGGCGCCGTCGCAGACGACAAGCAGTTCGACCTGCGCGCGACCTACGGCACCTTGCACGGTGCGGCGAACACGAGCATGGCCCAGGTCCTCCTGATCTGGGGCCCGTGGATCCTGATCTTCGGCGTCTTCCTGCTGTTCATGCGCCAGATGCGCCAGCAGGGCCCGGGAGCCGGCGTGATGTCCTTTGGGCGCTCGCGCGCACAGCTCTACGCCAAGGAAGATGCCACCAACGTCACCTTCGACGACGTGGCCGGCGTGACCGAGGCCAAGGACGAGGTCGAAGAGGTCGTCGAGTTCCTGCGCAACCCGGGGCGCTTCACGCGCATCGGTGGACGCATCCCGCGCGGCGTGCTGCTCGTAGGCCCTCCCGGCTGCGGCAAGACCCTGCTCGCCAAGGCGATCGCCGGCGAGGCCGAGGTGCCCTTCTTCTCGATCTCCGGTTCGGACTTCGTCGAGATGTTCGTCGGTGTCGGCGCGTCACGGGTGCGCGACCTGTTCAAGCAAGCGCGCGAGAGCAGCCCTTGCATCATCTTCCTGGACGAGATCGACGCGGTCGGCCGACGGCGCGGCGGCGGCATGGGCGGCGGCCACGATGAGCGCGAGCAGACGCTCAACGCGATCCTGGTCGAGATGGACGGCTTCAGCACGGACGAGGGCATCATCGTGGTGGCCGCCACGAACCGTCCCGACGTGCTCGACCCGGCCCTGCTGCGCCCGGGACGTTTCGACCGCGAGGTCACGATCGACCTGCCCGATATCGAAGGCCGTAAGGCCATCCTGGACGTGCACCTCAAGCGCGTGAAGATCGACGACCACGTGGACTCCGAGGTGCTGGCCCGTTCGACCCCCGGATACTCCGGAGCGGACCTGGCAGCGATCATCAACGAGGCGGCCATCATGGCCGTGCTCGCCAAGAAAGAGGTGATCGGCATGGTTCACCTCGAGGAAGCCACGGCCAAGGTCCGTTACGGACGCGAGAAGAAGTCGCGCAAGGTCGAGGAGCAGGATCGCAAGATCACCGCCTACCACGAGGCCGGGCACACGATCGTCGCGGCGCTGTTGGACGAGGTCGACATGCCGCACAAGGTCACGATCGTCCCGCGCGGCCGCGCCCTGGGATCGACGATGATGCTGCCCAAGAAGGAGAGCTATCACACCCAGAAGAAACGCCTGCTGGGACAGCTCGCCATGGCCTTCGGCGGGCGCGTCGCCGAAGCGATGTTCTGCGGTGACATCTCCGCCGGCGCCTCGGACGACATCCGCCGCGCCACGGAGCTGGCGCGCGCGATGGTCACCGAGCTCGGGATGAGCGAGAAGATCGGTCCGATCAACTACGCCGAACGCCAAGGGTCGGATTTCCTCGGCACCGAGCTGATGAGTTCCAAGTGGCACTCCGAGGAGACGGCGCGCGCGATCGACAAGGAAGTCGAACTCATCCTGCGCAATGCCTACACCCTGGCCGAGGAGATCATCTCGGAACAGCGCGAAGGCATCGAGCGCCTGACCGAGGCATTGCTGCGCTACGAGACCCTCAAGGAAGACGAGATCGCGAACCTGATCGCAGGGACGAGCCCCGACGATCTGCGCCCGCCGGCCAGCCCGCCGGACGAGCCCTCGCCGCAGCCCGCTCCCACAACGCGCCCCGAAACGCGCGATGGTCATGCGGGCCGCGCGGACGAGCTTGACGACCTTCCGGGCGACACCGGCCTCTCACCCGCCTGATCCCTCGTGAACCACGACCTCGTCTTCGGCCCCCTGGCTCTCGAGCTGAATCCGGGAGCCGTGGCGAGCGCGGGGTTGGACCTGGCGGCGGGCCAGATCGCCGTGGCGTTCAACTCGCACGGTCTGCACGGAGCCGCGCGCGCGTTCCTCGGACGCCTGGCCGGAGCACGCTTCCACGCTGCCCCGGGGCCGGGTCGCGAGGTGCTCTGTATCGGAGCCGAAGCGCTGGCAGCGGCAGCCATTCGTTGTCCGCAGGCAGAGGTTCTGCTCGAAGCCCGAAAATGCCTGGAGCGGAAGCCCGATAGACCCGAAATCATGGGGGTGATCAACGTGACCCCGGACAGCTTCTCGGACGGCGGCGAATTCCTCGATCCGCAACGCGCCGTGGAGCATGGGCTGGAGCTGATCGCCGACGGAGCGACCCTTCTGGACATCGGCGGCGAGTCCACGCGCCCCGGGGCCGAGCCGGTGACTGCCGCCGAGGAGACGCGCAGGATCCTGCCCGTCGTCACGATGCTGGCGCGCCAGAGTTCGGCGCGCATCAGCATCGACACCAGCAAGGCGAGCGTTGCACGCGCCGCTCTCGATGCGGGCGCCACGATGGTCAACGACGTCTCCAGCGGTGAGGCCGACCCGGAGATGCTGCCGCTGATCGCCGAACAGGACTGCGATTACGTGATCATGCATGCCCAGGGGCGTCCCCAGGAAATGCAGAACAGCCCGCGCTACGAAGACGCCCCCAGCGAGGTGCTCGGCTACCTTCGACGGCGCGTGGCTGACTGCCTGCAGCTCGGCATCGATGTCTCCAGGATCCTCGTCGATCCGGGCATCGGCTTCGGCAAGCTTCTCGAGCACAACACCGCACTCCTGTGCCGCCTGCCGGAACTGCGATCCCTCGGTCGCCCGCTGCTGCTGGGAGTGTCTCGCAAGTCATTCATCGGGCACATCACGGGAAAGGCCAGCGGGCCCCGGCAAGCTCGTCGCCCGGACCACGACGACCGCCTGGGCGGGACTGCGGCCGCCGTGACCGTCTGCGTCCTTGCTGGCGCTGACGTACTGCGCGTGCACGACGTCGCGGTGCTCTCGGAGACCATCCAGGTCGCGGCCGCCCTGCGCACACCGGATGCGCCGCTGGCCACGCATGCCGAGCAGAAAGGGAAGCGCACACATTGCCCTTCGATCTGAGTTCCGCGATCCAGATCCTGATCCTGGCCGGCGGGATCTACGTGGTCATGAGCTTCGTGCGCACCGCACGCGGCAGCAGCCTCGTGCGCGGGCTCGCCTTCGCGCTCCTGGGTTGTGCGATCCTGTTCATGTGGCTCTCGCGCCGCCTGGAACTCGAAGTGCTCGCGCACATGATCCAGGGCGCAGGGCCAGTCGCCGTGGTGGTACTTGCGATCCTGTTCCAGCCCGAGCTACGGCGCGGCATCGTGCAGTTCGCGGAGAACCCGTTGCTGGGCCACCTGATGCAGTCGCGCCACGACGAGGTCCTGAGCGAGATCTCGCGCTCGGTGATCGCGATGGCCAACAAGCGCCAGGGCGCACTGATCGCGTTCGAGCGCAAGATCCCGCTCGATGGCTTCATCGCGAAGAGCGTGCGCGTAAATGCCGACGTCAACCGCTTCCTGATCGACAGCATCTTCCACCACGGAAGTGCCCTGCACGACGGTGCCGTCATCATCCGCGGTGACCGGGTCGAGGCTGCCAGTTCCCTGTTCCCTCTGACCGAGAGCGAAGGCGTCTCCAAGTCCACTGGCACCCGACACCGAGCGGCCCTCGGACTGACCGAGGAGACCGACGCGGTCACCCTGGCGGTCTCCGAGGAGACGGGCCAGATCTCGATCTGCAAGCACGGCAAGATGGAGCGCGCGATCCCGCCCTCGCTGGTGGAGGAGCGCCTGCGTCATGCGCTCGCCGGGAGCCGTCGCAACGAACAGCTGCGCGAGGAACCCGGGCACGCGGCGCGCATCATCAAGGCCATGACGCGACACGCGGGACAGAAGGCTGGAGCGCTTGCGATCGCGGCTGGACTCTTCTGGTTCATCTATCAGGGCCTGCGACGCGAGGTCACGATTCCCCTGACGCTGGTCCCGACCACTACCGAGCTTGCGCGCTCGACGCCTGGCCCCGGCACGCTGCAGGTGGTTCTCCCTGACCTGTCCGATGAGGAGGCCAAGTACCACCTGGCGCGTCCGGTCGACGGCGAGAACGTGAAAGTCATCATCTCGGGCACCCTGAGCGAACTCGAGCCCCTGCGGGGCAGCGTCGGAGCGACACTGCACATCCCCTCGGACATCGGCCCCGGAATCCACCAGCTAGCGCTCGACCACGTGCGCTGGCACGCGGGCGAATCCTTCGTAGATGATGTGGACGCCAGCTGGGCCTCGGCCACCGGACCGGCCTTCGAGATCGAGCTGCTCAAGCGCGTGCGCTTCGCCCTCGAGCCCCAGCACGTCGCGGTCCTCGACGGCCTCACCTCGCGCTACTCGGCCCGGCTGGACCAGATGACGATCGAACCGGCCACGGTCTATATCGAGGGCCCGGTGACCGAGATCGACAAGCTCGGGGAGCTGGGACCGGATGGCGAGCCGTTGATCGAGCTACGCCTCGAGGACATGGAGCTGGTCGAGAAGGACACCAGCAACCGCAGCGATGCTCTGCGCCTGCACCCGGACCTCGTGGCGATGGGCTTTTCCCTGTCGGAGAGGGAGACGGTTCAGGTCAAGCTACCGATCGAGCCCGCACAGGTCGATCTGCGCACGATCGAGAAGGAGATCGCCCTGATCTGTCTCGACTCAAGGCGCCAGTCCGAGCTCGCGCGCTGGACGCCCCCCAGCCAGAACGCGGCCTTTTCGATCCAGGCCACGGCAATCCTGCTGGAGACCGACCCCAACGACGATGCGTGGATCGAACAGACCACGCTGATCCGCCGTTTCGTCCAGGACAACCTGCAGGTCTACATCGACATCTCCGAGATCCCGGAGGCCAGCGACCGCGGTACGGTCCAGGTCTACTGGAACTGGAAGAAGCAATGGCGCGAAGTTCTGCCCGTTTCCTGGGGTACGACGGATAGCCGTGCGAAACTGGACGTGCGGCTGGTCAGCGAGGGCGAGCTCCTGTTGATTGCGCTGCCGTGACCACAATCACCTGAATCCCGTCCCCAGCCCCGGCGCGGCTCCGGAATGGAAACGGGCTGCTCCCTCTCCCCCACGACAGGCATACGAATCCACCGTGAGCGCACATTCGATCTTCGGTACCGACGGCATCCGCGGGCGAGCAGGCGAAGGCTGGCTTGCACTCGACAAGGTGACGCGCCTCGGTTGGGCTCTGGGCGAGGTGCTCGGCAAGGGCCCAGCGCAGACAGGCGCAGCCCGGCCGGTGTTGCTGGGCCACGATGGTCGACGCTCGGGCCCGGAACTCGTCGACGCCCTGGCCCACGGGCTCTCGGGCGCCGGATTCCAGCCCGTCAGTACGGGCCTCATCACGACACCCGGTCTGGCCTACCTGACACTCGCGGGTGACTTCCAGCTCGGCGCGATGGTCAGCGCCTCCCACAACCCGGCCGAGGACAACGGCATCAAGGTCTTCTCGTCGGCGGGAGAGAAGCTCAGCGACGACCTGCAGGACCAGATCGAGCGGTTGCTCCAGTCGCCGCCCGCGGAGTTGCCCACGGGGGCAGGCCCGTCCACCGCGACGGAGCTCGAGGAGGACTACCTCGCTCACCTGCTCCGGCATGCGAGCGGACTGAGTCTCGATGGCGTCGTGATCGCTCTCGACTGTGCCAACGGCGGTGGCAGCCGGGTTGCGCCGCGCGTCTTCGGCCGCCTCGGTGCGCAGGTGGCATCGATGGCCTCGGAACCGGACGGCGAGAACATCAACGACGGCTGCGGATCGACCTATCCCGAGCGCCTGATCGAAGAAGTACGCTCGCGTGCTGCGCGCATCGGCATCGCACTGGATGGCGACGGCGACCGCTGCATCCTCGTCGACGAGAACGGTAAGATCGTGCACGGCGACGGCATCATGACGGTGCTCGCACGTCACGCAGCTGCCAAGGGCCACTACAAGGACCCGCGCATCGTGGCCACGGTCATGAGCAATCGCGGTCTGCACCGCGCCCTGCGGGAGGTCGGTGTGGGCGTAGTCGAGGTCGGTGTCGGAGACCGGCAGGTGGTCGAGGGCCTACGAAACGAGAGCTTACAGCTGGGTGGTGAGCAATCCGGACACATCATCCTGGGCGAGGAGAACCACTACATCGGGGACGGCGTCCTGACCGCATTGCACGTGCTGCGCGTGATGCAGGAGTCAGGGAAATCGCTTTCGAGCCTCGTCGCCCCCTATCAGCCGATGCCGCAGGTACTCCTGAACGTGCAGGTCACCGAGAAGCCCAACCTCGCGAACATCCCCGAGATCGTCGACCTGGTGCGCAGTGTCGAGAAGCAGCTCGGCGATGATGGACGCGTATTGCTGCGCTACTCGGGCACGGAACCCCTCGCGCGAGTCATGGTGGAGGGCACGGACCTCGACTTTATCAACGCTCGTGCGCGCGAGATCGCGGACAGCATCGAACGCCAGATCGGCGTCGCCTCCTGATTCCTTACGGACCTCCCGCATGACGCTCTGGGTGTCCCTGGAAACCTCGTCGCGCGCACCCTCGGTCGCGCTCAACTGTGAAGCTGGCCAGCTGCAGCGGCAGCTGGCAGCCGATCGCGCGCACGCAGCGGACCTGTTGCCGCTGCTGGCCGCGATGCTGCTCGAGGTGAACCATGAGCCGACCGACATCGACGGCATCGTCGTCGGGACCGGCCCCGGAAGCTACACCGGGCTGCGCGTCGGAATAGCGACGGCACTGGGGCTCGCGCGCGGAAGCGGAGCTGCACTCGTCGCCGTGCCGTCGATGGAGGCGCTGGCCTATGGCGAGCTCACGCCCGGCGAAGAGGGCACACTGGTGGCCGACGCCCACGCGGGCGCGCTCTACCTGGCGCGCTACGAACGAACGGCCAATGGCCTGCGGACACTCGTCGCACCGTCGGTATCGCCCCCCCAGGATGTGCTCGCAGGCGTCGACTGGAGCCGCGGTCAGATCTTCGCGGATACGAAGTCGACAGCCCTGCTGGAACTGGAAGCCAAGGCCGACGGGCGCTTGCACCTGGACATCAAGCCACGCGCAGATGCTCTGCTGGAGCTCGGAACGCGGCGCTTCGAGGAGAACGGCGCATCCGCCCCGGAAGACATCCAGCCGCTCTATCTGCGCCCGTTTGCATCGAAACCGCGCAAGCGCTGACCCGAAACCAAGAGCGCCCCGGCCCACCCAAGAAGGGCGGGCCGGGGCGCGTTTTTTGTACGAGAGCAACCAGGCCTCAGGCCGCGTTGCTCGATCGATTAAAGGTCGTGCGGACGAAGGGTCCGACGGTTGTTGTTGGTCGCGCGGTCCTCGGCGCCGGCGATCATCGCCCGCACAGCCTCGTCCAGCGCGCCGTAGAAGTCACCCGAGACGTTGATGCCAGCAGCAGCCTTGGTGCGGCTCTTGCTGATGATCAAATCACCGGTCTTCTTCTTGCCCTTCTTGGTCGTCTTCTTCGTGGCCTTCTTCGTGGCCTTCTTGGCGGCCTTCTTGGTGACCTTTTTCTTGGTGCTCCGACGAGCTGCTTTCCTAGCCATGGTGTTTATTACCTTCCCCGGTTTGGGGGGGGTGACCTGACCGTTTCGGTCAGTGGGTCAAACAGGGAATCCGTGTCGCATTTGCAGAATGTCGCCGTGCGAGGCCGAAGTCAATACAGCAATACCTGCGAATTTCAGCGTTTCTCGAAGGATTCGGCCTGTTCCTCGTCCAGCACATGGTCCGCAGCAACCGATTCACGGGGCGTTGATCCACGCGCCACGAGGTGTATCTTCCACACGTGAACAGGCATCGCGTTTGGGCAGAGATCGACCTGCAAGCCCTGACTCACAACCTCGCGGTGATTCGGGGCCGAGCGGGGAAGGGAGTTCGAGTTCTTCTGGTCGTCAAGGCGGACGCCTACGGCCATGGAGCCGTCGCGATCGCTCGCCACGCCGTGAAATGCGGCGTCGAAGCGCTGGGGGTGAGCACCTCGAACGAAGCGCTCGAATTACGCCGTAGCGGTGTCCAGGTGCCGATTCTCGTGCTTGGAATCGTGATCGAGGACGAGGTGATCGCCTGTCTCGAGCACGGTGTGCACATCGGTATCCACTCGTCGGACCGGCGCGCTTCCCTGCAAAGACTGGCCAGCGCCCACGGTCTGCGAGCGCGGGTGCACCTGAACATCGACACGGGCATGGGCCAGCTCGGAGTCCCGGCCGAGCTGGCACTCGGCCTGCTGGAGGAGATCCACGGGTCCGCGAATCTCGACCTGGCGGGCACCATGACCCATGTCGCCGCGACCAAGGGGCTGCGCGAGGCATCCGGTCAGCTTCAGAAAGCGCGCTTCGAGCGCGTGTTGCAGGCTGCAAAGCGGCGAAACTTGCCGACCGGCTGGGTGCATATCGCGAACTCGGCCACCCTTTTCACCGGCAACCACGCGGAGATGGAGGCATTCGACACGGTCCGGCCAGGGATCGCCGCGTACGGGGCGCTCGGTCCCGACCTGGACCCCGCTCGAGAGCTGCGTCCGGTCCTCTCGCTGCGCGGGCAGGTGGTCTACCTGCGCGACGTCCAGCGCGGTACTCCCGTCGGCTACGGGTCCACGTGGAAGTCCGAGCGCCCGACGCGCGTCGCGACCCTAGCCCTCGGGTACGACGACGGTATTCCCTGGCAGCTCGGCGGCGTCGGGGAAGCGCTGATCCACGGAAAGCGGGCACCGTTTGCCGGGCGCGTATCCATGGACTACACCTCCATCGATGTGGGCCACGTCGATGGCGTGCGAGTCGGCGATGTGGCCACGCTCATCGGCCGCGACGGGCAGGAGGAGATCACGCTGGAGGACGTCGCAGGCCAGGCCCGAACGATTCCCTACGAGATCGCCTGCTCCGTGGGTCGGCGCGTCACCCGGGTCGCGTCCCCGGAAGCCTCGCAGCTACCGGACGCCGGCGCCGTGGCGCAGGCGCGCAGGGCGAAGCCCCAGGGCCAGGATGCATGAGCTCCGATCCTGACACGATCAGCACGCCCGAGCCCGCGACCAGCGCGGGTCGCGGCGTCCTTTGGCTGAAGGTCCTGCGCGCCTTCATCATCGGCCCGCTGATCATCGTCGGGTGGATCGCGATCGGGCTCTGGAGCGTGGCTCTGGTGGCGGAGCGGACCGGTACCCTGAACCGGATCCTGACCACCGAGGTCGCACGGCGACTCGGACCCGTGGCGGACGACTTCCAGATCGCCAGAACCGAGGTCGACTGGCTCGAGCGCACGGTGCGCTTGATCGGCGTCTCGTCCGGCCCAGGGGGACGCGACGTCTACATCGAAGAGCTCATGCTGCTCTTCGGCTGGGACGCGGAGCGCGGACCGCGGGTCGAGCGGGTCGAGCTCAACGGCGGAAGCCTGCGCATCTCGAGAGCGCTCATGAACGGCATTCAGGGCCTGATGAACTCGCGCGAGCCCTCGGCCGACGACCAGCCCTTGCCGACGTTCGTGGTACACAGCTTGCTGGTCGAGGGAGAGACGCCGAAATGGGGAGATCTCCAGGGCGGCCAGCTGGACGCCTGCCTACGTCCGGCACCGGATGGCGTACAGCGCCTGGCCGGACGCCTGCTGCCACCGGGCTCCTCCCCCAACGACCCCGGCGGCGAGATCTACCTGAGTGGTGAGCTCGATCGCGAAGGCGTGCTGTTCATGCGCGCGGCCGCGCGCGGCCTGCACCTCAGCAGCGATCGCCTGCCGAGCGGGACCCCCCTCGAAGAGCTGCGCAGCCTGAGCGCAAGCACCGTTCTCGACCTCGAGGCCACCGGGCGCTTCGATCCGCGCAAGAGCCTCTACCCCACCTTCGAGACCAGATTGACCCTCTCGGATGGCCAGTTCGAGATTCCGCTCATCGACGACCCGAACAGGCGCAGCGCCAGCGACGCGCGTCTCGAGCTACGCACGCAGTTCAAGCCCGGGCCGAGCCAGGCCCTCTGGGATCTCGAAGCATGGCACGGCAGCGCCCACTTCGGAGTTACATGGGGCGGACACCCCGCGGACGCCTGGCTGCTGCTCGGGCGCGACGCGGCACCCGGGTACGTCGCGGAGGCCTGGATCGATGTTCCGCGCGTCGAGGCCGACGAGAGCATCGGGCGTTTGACCGACGCGCCGATCTGGAAGTCCATCATCGGCCAGTTCAGCCCGCACGGGACAGCCGGCGTCTCGTTCGCCGCACGCCTGCCCGACCCGTGGGAGGCGCCGGATGGCCTCGGGAGAACGATGGAGCGCTGCTTCACCGTGCGCGGCCTCGGTGAGATGTCGGTCGCCTACCACGGCCTCGCCGACCGGCAGACCGGAGTGCGTGCCAAGGGCTTCCCGATGCGCGTCAGTGAGATCGACGGGGAGTTCGTCTACGCCTTCCATCCGGAGAAGACGCTGCCCGAGCAGATGGGCTTCGTCGGCCTGCGCGGTCGCGCCGCAGGCGGCGATGTTCGTGTGGACGGTTTTTTGCACGCCCGACCGCGCTGGTTCCTGGCCCCGGACGCGCCACTCTGGATGAGCGAGTGGGAATTCTATCTGGCGGCCTTGGGAGACAACGTCGCCGTTGGCCCGGAGATCGAGGGCGGATTGATCGGGCTAGGCGGCGTGCTGCCACCGAGCAGGGTATGGGGCCGCTACGGGCCCCGAAGCGGCCACACGGATTTCGAAGTCGAGCTGTGGCACAACACCATGGCCCCGGGACTGGCAACGCACGTGGCTCTCGACCTGAACGAGGTCGATCTGCGCTGGAGCGAGTTCCCGATCGAGCTGACGAGCGCAGTCGGGCAGGTCGAGGTTTGGGCCGATGGGCGCCCGCGCGAAGCCGGAACCGCGTCCTGGGCCGTCGCCGTGGATGCTCATGCCGAAGCTGATGCGACGACTGAACCGGTGGCCGTCCGCGCGCGGGTGCGCGGCCAGGCCCAGCCTCCGAGCGCGACAGCCGGCGCGCCCGACGAGGGCCAGGTCTCCTTCACCACGGTACAGGCGCGCGCAGTGAACATAGGTGACGCCGAAACGAGGCGGGTCCTGGGCCAGGAGTTCCCGGATGCGCTCGTTATTCTCAACTCGATCGGCGCCGCGGGCTTCGTGGACATGGATATCAGCCATGTCCAGGCGCCGGGCGAACCCGCCACGCGTGCCACATGCGAGATCCGGCCGGGCGCCGGCGGCATGGCCGTTCGCCCGGCCCAGTTCCCGATGAGCACGCGCGACCTCCAGGGTCGCACACTGCTCGTATTCGACGGCGACGGCAGTGACGCGCCGCCGGCCCTTGAGGTGCAGGTCGGACCGCTACTGGGCACCTGGACGGGACTGACGACATCGACGCCGATAGCGGCCGATGGACACTTCCCGGCCGACGGACCGGGCCGGCTGAAGATCGCCAGCGCCGGGCTCGAGACCACGAACCGGCGCCTGCTGGACAGCATCCAGCGCGCCCTCAGCGAGATCGCTCCGGACCTGCCCGTCGACCCGTCCGAGGCCGGATTCATCGGGCAGCTGGATGTCTCGACGATCGTCGAACTCGACGGCGCCTCCAGCGACTTCCTCGACCTCAGCGGGTACCTGCGCTCCGGAGTCCTGGGCGAACCGCGCAGGCCCATCCTGCGTGACCTGCGCGGCCACCTGCGTGTGAACGATGGCGTTCTGCGCAGCGACCACCTGCGCGCCGTGCTCGGGAGCACTCCCGTCGAACTGACGGATTTCCAGCTGAGGACGGTCGACGGCACGACCGTGGTGCGCACCTACATCTCCGCCAAAGGCATGCCCCTCGACCAGGATCACCTGAGCAGCTTCGTCGATGCGGAGACACTCTCGACCTTGCTCGATGACCTTCACTGGGGCGGGAAGATCGACATCGAGAGCGGACGCCTCGACGTGACCCAGGTGCCGGGTGGGACTCCGGTCGTTCGGTTCCGGGGGAAGCTGCGCGTCTCCAGTATGGACATCGACCTGGGCCTTCCGATCTCGGTGCAATCCGCCGAGGTGACGGACCTGGACCTGACATTCGAGAATGACACCGTACGCGCGCTGGCCCACGTGAGCGACCTGTACTGTCAGATCGCCGGACACCAGGTCGAGCGCGCGAGCCTGCTGGCGACGCTGGTCGAACCGCACCTGTCGATCCAGGAGCTCGAGGGTCAGTTCCAGGGCGGTAGCCTGCGGTCGCGGGGTCAGGAACAGACCTCGAGTCTCGGCGCGAGCCTGTTCTCGATCGACCTCGTGCCCCCTTTCCCGTTCCGGCTCTCCTTCGAGGTGGACCGCGTCGATGTGGGCCAGCTGCTGGCCGGCATCTTCAAATCCGACTTTGCGAACGAGGGTCGCGTGAAGGGCGCCATCAACCTGGCCGGGACGCTCGACACGCTGATCGGCATCCACGGATCGGGGTACGCGACGCTGAGCGACTCGGCCCTGTGGTCGATCCCGGTCTTCCAGGACCTGTTCTCGCAGCTCGGCTTCGAGACCTCCGCCACGTTCAAGGAGATGGGCAGCCAGTTCACGGTCGACGACGGGACGATCCGGATGACCAACATGCGCGTCAAGAGCGACCTGCTCTCGCTCGTCGGCGAGGGCAGCTTCGATCTCGAAGGGCGCCTCGACTATGACCTGGAAGTGCGCTACTCGCTCGTCGATCGCCTCGGCCCACTGACACGACTGGTGTACTGGGTCCAGAACAGCCTGCTACGGATCTCGATCCGTGGGGACATGTCGCGACCCAAGGTGATCCTGAAGGGCATCCTGTCGCGCCTCGTCGCCAAGGTCGGAGACGGCCCTCCGGAGCTGCCATTGCCCGGCTACAGCGCCCTCCCGGACCGCTTCTAGCCCACCAGGGCGCGCGCCGGTAAGCTCTCGCAACATGTCCACGCCCGACGTCTATGCGGTCATCATGGCCGGCGGTACCGGCACGCGTTTCTGGCCGGCCAGCCGGCGCGCCAAGCCCAAGCAATTCCTGACGATCGCCAGCGACCGGCCGTTGATCGACGAGACCTTCCGACGGCTCGATGGACTGGTGCCGCCCGAACGGATCCTGGTCGTGACCGGCGCGGCCCACGCGGACGAGGTGCGTGCCGCACTGCCGCAACTTCCGGAGGCCAACCTGCTGGTCGAGCCGAGTGCGCACAACACGTTACCGTGCGCGGCCCTGGCCGCTTTCGAGATCCGCCGCCGCTGCGAACGCTCGATCCAGATCTTGCTTCCCGCGGACCACATCATCCGCCCCACCGATCGCTTTCAGGCCAGCCTGCGCGCCGGAATCGAGACCGCAGCACGTGACGCGTCCTTCGTCACCTTTGGGGTGCAGCCGACCCACGCCTCGACCGGCTACGGCTACATCGAGACGGGTGCCCCGCAGGCCGAGGCGCAGGGAGAATCCGTCCTGGCGGTCGAGGCCTTCCACGAGAAGCCCGACGCGCATCGTGCGGAGGCCTACCTCGAGTCCGGCAGGCACCTCTGGAACAGCGGCATCTTCATATGGGACTCCACGACGTTTCTGGCCGAGCTGCAGCGCCAGGCCGCGCACATCCATGACGGGCTCGCGGACGTGGACCCGCGCGCCTGCGACGCGGCCTACGACGCATTGCCCTCGGTCTCGCTCGACGTGGGCCTGATGGAGGGTGCCGGCAGCGTGCGCGTCCTGCCCATCGACTACACTTGGGACGACGTCGGCTCCTGGAGCGCGCTGTTCGACGTGCTCTCCGGTGACTCCGACGGACACCGTGTCGTCGGCGGTGCACAGGTGGCCTCGGTCGATTCCCAGGACTGCGTCGTGTTCGGCCCGCCCGGCAGCATCACGGCCCTGATCGGAGTCAGCGACCTGGTCGTCGTCCAGACGGAGCGTGCCACCCTGGTCTGCCCGCGCGATCGCGCCCAGGATGTGCGCCGCGCCGTCGAGCAGATCCGTGCCCTCGATCCGACCCTGCTGTGAACATCTCCGGCGCCATCGGGATCGACCACGGAACCAAGCGCACGGGCTTCGCCGTCACCGACGCCCTCCGGATTCACATATCGCCCCTCGGTGCGTTCCACGGCCCCGGTGACGATCCGGGCCTGATCGAACACATCGCGACCCTGCTCGACGAACGTGACGTGGCAGTCCTGGTCGTCGGCATGCCCTACAACATGGACGGCAGCACCGGGCCGCGCGCCGAATCCGTGCTGGCCTTCATGCGCGCCTTGAGCGCACGCTTCCCGAAGGTCGAGGTGCTCGCCCACGACGAACGCCTGAGCACCAAGGAAGCTGAGGAACTCCTGCGCGATTCGGGTCTCTCCGCTGCGAAGCGGCGCCAGCAGAGGGATAGCTGGAGCGCGCTCGTGATCCTCCAGGATTGGATCCGCGCAGGCGAGCCGCGTCCGAGTCGCTAGCCCGGATAATTCATGAAGCGCGAGCCAAAACGCGTCGATTCGGCTTCTGGTGGTGCTTCTCGCGCGTTGGCCCCGGAGGCGACCCTTACGGGTCGTCGAGGATGCCAACGCG
>JBLHKW010000081.1:0-22810 GCA_047618565.1 Planctomycetota bacterium | reverse complement strand
CAGAGCATCGAGGCCTTCGAGAGCGACGACCCGGATACGAAGAACGTCTTCTGGAAGGAGTCGGGCGTCAACCAAAACCTGACCTTCCCGCCTCAGGCGGACCCGATCAGCGGCATGCACTGCTGGCATCAGAAGGTGCGTGTCGAGCGCGCCCATGCGGACGACCGCTACGCCGACGTCTTTGTCGATACCAACAAGTCGCGCGAGGTCTACCGCGAGTGGCTCAAGAAGACCCGCCCGGCCCCCGGTCCCGGTGGCCTGCGGCGTCCGCTCTGGATGAACCGTCCCCTGCGCCCGACCGACGACGCGTACAAGATGAGTTGAGCGCTGCGCTCCTGAAACCATGCAGGAACGAAGCGAGTCCCCGCGCGCACTCAGCCTGATCCTCTTCCTCGCGCTGGCCGCGGTCGTCACCCGTCTGCCCCAGCTCCTGAGTCCGCACCTCGTCCTGGACGGGGACGAGGCCATCCTTTCGCTGATGGCGCGGCGCGCGATCCGGTTCGAGTCCTTCCCGCTCTACTTTGATGGCCAGAAGTACGGCTTCTCGTCCCTCGAGACCCTGTGGGCCGCCCTGAGCTTCGCCGCCTTCGGCGCCCAGACGATCGTGCTCAAGCTGGCCATGCTGAGCATCTGGGTGGCGGCCGCCACGGGTCTCTGCCTGGCCCTCTGCCGCCTTGCCGGCCAGCGCGCCGCGTGGGTCGCGGCCCTGTTGATCGTCACCTGCCCTGGCTGGGGCCCGTGGTCGATGAAGGCGCGCGGCGGTTACCTGACCGCCCTCCTGCTCGTGCAAGTCTGCCGCTGGATCCTCGCTCGCTCCACCGCCGGCCCGCTTGCCCGCGCAAACCGTCGCGAGACCTTCACCCTCGGCCTGTGCGCCTCCGGTGCCCTCATCGCTCAACCAATCTGGTTCCTGTCCCTGGCCCCCTGGCTGCTGGTCTTCATGTGGCGTCACCGCATGAATCCAAAGGCCTGGATCGACGGCTTCGCCGGCGCGACGGTCACGCTGATCGCCGTCGTCCTGCCGGGCGTCTTCCTGCAGTCCGGATCCTGGAGCCCCTCACTCTTCAACGCGCCGGATCTCCTGGCCGCCGTGCGCGAGTTCCCGCAACTCGTCACGCGCGCCTTCAGCGGCGCCTACTACCTGCGTCAGGCGGTCGATGGCTCTCCGTACGGCATCAGCGCCACCCTCTGGATCGCCGCCTTCGCCTTCGCCGCCGCGCGCACACTCTTCGCCCCCGGCATCCACGCGACCGCCCAGCGCGCCACGCTCGCCGGCACACTCCTGGTCGCCGGCTTCGCCCTGCCCACGCTGACCCCGCGCTACCTGCTCCCGGTCCTGGACGCCCTCGTGTTCGTCCTCGCGATCCAGAGCGCCGCCACCACTCCCCGTACCTCGGCCCGCCGCGCGAACACCCTGCTCGTCACGATCCTCGCCATCACCGGTCTGACCTGCATGTGGAGCTTCCGCAACCTGTGCTTCACCGGCGACGACGTTGTCCCCACGGTCCCCTCGGAACGCGCTGCCCTCACCGAGACCCTCGCTGTTCTCGAGGAGCACGGTGTCCGCGGCGTCTACACCCTCGATCCACTCCTGCAATGGATCCTGATCGACGCCAGCGCCGAACAGCTACCCGCGCGCTGGAAAGCCGCCACCGAACGCACCCCGATCTACATCGACCGCTTCGAGCAAGCCGCCGACTCCGGTGCCCGCGTGGCGTTGGTCGCCTACAAGCGCCAGCGCCCCCTGATCGAAGCGACGGCACAGCAGGTCGACATCATTGAAGTAGCGGGCCGTTTCATCCTGGTCCTGGACCCATCTGGCGAACTGCTGGAGGTCCTGGGCTTCGACAGGTGATTCCGTTACGCAAAATACCGAGTCAGGACAACTCTCGACGCCCAACCCGAATCCAACAGCGGTGCGCTCTGCCCGGCGACCGGTGCGCGCTGTTCCCGGTCCTGATGCGATGATTCAAGGTCTCGAGCAAATGGGTCGATGACTTCTGATCCCTGTTCCACGAGATCCATCATGAATCCGAGTAGCCTCCAGTTGATCGTCGAGTTCCGTTGCAAGGCCGAGCGACTCGGTGAGGTCGAAGAACGGGCCACGGCGTTTGTCGAAAAGACGCGCGCGGAGCCCGGTTGCGAGGACGTGTCCTTTTATCGGGTCAACGAGGATTCCGAGCGCTTCGTGTTCCTGGCGCGGTTCAAGGACGTCGGATCGCTGGAGGAGCACTTCGAGGTTTCCTGGCGCGAGGAGGCTGCCGAGCACATGGCCGACATCCTCGCGGAGCCGGCGCGGCGCTCCACCTTGCAGCGCGTGGCCTGAACGGCCCGAACCGATCGGTGGACTCCGAGCAGTCCCTCGCACGGACGTGCCGTACTCGGCGGGGTCCCGTGGCCCTAACCGTTGACGGCGTGCTTCAGCGCGGTCGCGACGATTCCGTTTCCGGCTGGGGAGTAATGGGCGCCGGTCTGCCAGGCGGTCCGATCATCGAGCATCCCGGCGGCCAGGCAGGCATTCGTCAGGTCGATGACCTCCGTGCCCGCCAGTCTCAATTTGGCGACCACGCCATCCCAGTAACCGCGACCCTCGTCGCGGTGGAAACGTAGCGCGTCTTCGCCGGGCAGCACCAGCAGCCGGAAGCGCGATCCGTCGCGCTCCGCTTCCATTCGGAAATCCGCGACGATCCGCAGGACCAGCTCGCGGATCTCACTTGCCTCATTCTCGAGCAGTGCGGCCGGATCGCGCCCGCCCTTTTCGCTGTAGGCGAGCGACAGCCGGCCCAGTCCCGTTCGGTGGAGCCAGAACGTGCCCATTGGCGCGTACGCCGTCCGTGCGCGCCGTATCCAGAGATCGTCATCGGCGATGGCGTTCAGGAACTGGTCTTGGGATATCAGTAGTCGATACGTCTGGGCGAGACTCCTGGACGGGTTCGGGATGAGTTCCAGTGCAGCGTCGCCCATCCTGTAGCGCGGCTTGAACAGGATCGGTCCCGACCAGTGGTTCGCAGCTGGGCGGTACATCGAGCCGAGGCGCAGGGAGACTGCGGGTAGCCACCCGAGCCATACCTCGTCGGCCTCGGCACCTCGTCCATCACGCAGGTAGCGCAGCAAGCACTGATCCAGGCCGTAGGCATTGACGCCGAGGTTGAGGATCTCGGTCGATTCGTCGCCCTCATCCAGCAAGTAGGGCCATGTCTCCGTGTCCTCGACTTCATGGCCCAAGGTGAACGAGCAACCCATGGCGACGATACGCCGGACACCCGGCGTGCGCGCATCTTGGACGGGTGCCGGTCCGACCCGCGCTCCCCACCTGTCGAACGTCTTTCCAGCGTGCCTCTTCGATCGCGGAGAACACCAACCAAGCTCAGCGTCGAAGAGCGAACCCATGGCCGACTCGTTACCGTCCTCCACCGAGCTCTGTAACCGGGCGAACGCTCTCTCCTGGTTTGCGTAGAAGATCGGTGGGTCAAGGGGCGCCACACGACGCCCTAGCCCGGATAATTCATGAAGCGCGAGCCAAAACGCGTCGATTCGGCTTCTGGTGGTGCTTCTCGCGCGTTGGCCCCGGAGGCGACCCTTACGGGTCGTCGCGTTTGGGCCGCGTCTTCATGAATTATTCGGGCTAGCAGCTTGCCGTCGGCCATGACCACTCGGTGCAGTACCTGGTCTGCGGCAGCGCCGAGCGCCAGCGCAAATCCGAGCGCGACGAGCTGCTTGCGTCTCCTGATCACTCCTCGATGATAGGGCGTGCAGGCTCAACGCGGAACCGGGCGCGGATCGCATGCACACCCGGCCAGCCACTTCAGGGACGGGCGCGGCACCCACCGGCCTGAGGCTCAGCAGGGCCTGCGAGGACGGGAGAAAGGGGGTCTGCAAGCTGACGCGGGTTGGTTGTCCCGGGTTACCCTGCGCGCATGAGGTTTCAGCCCCTGTTCGTCGCCGTCTTGATCGCCACGGCCCTTGTCGTGGCGGCGCTGGTCACCAACTCCAAGCGCCCGGTGGGGGAGACGACCGGGCCCAGTTCTGCGCATGTGACGGCTACGGGAAAGTGCGCAGCTTGTCACCGCGAGGTTGCCTCGGCCGTCGTGCACGAGTACGAGATGAGCCGCCACGCCAGCCAGGGTGTGAGCTGCCTCGATTGCCACCAGCCTGTCGATGGGCAGGTTTCGGTGGCTCACAACGGGTTCCGCATCTCGGAAGCTCTGACCTCCAAGAACTGCGCGAGCTGCCACAAGACGGAGTACGACCAGTTCCTGCGCAGCCGGCATGCGGCACCGGCCATGGCGGCGGTGACGGGTACGGCGGGGTTTTCCGAGCAGCAAATCGCGTTCGCGGAGAGCTACCACCCGGGCATGGTGAAGCGCGCAGCCAACGGGCTGTCGATCCGTGAAGGTGACAGCGCGATCAGCGTAGGGTGCGTCAAGTGTCACCAGATCGGTGCTCCGAACGCGGACGGATCGATCGGACGCTGCACGGAGTGCCACGCGCGTCACAATGCCTCGATCCAGCTGGCCCGCACACCCGAGACGTGCGGGCAATGTCACATGGGGCCGGACCATTCTCAACTCGAGATCTACCACGAGTCCAAGCACGGCGTCCTGTTCAACGACCAGCGCAGCAACATGAACCTGGCGGTCGCGCCGGATTCGTTGACCACGGCGGATATGCCCGTGCCGACCTGTGCCACCTGCCATCTCAGCGGGCTAGGCGGCCTGGGCGTGACGCACGACACGACACAGCGCCTGTCGTGGCTGCTCTACGCGCCGGTCTCGGACAAGCGCACCGGCTACCAGCAGGGTCAGGACGCGATGCAGGCCGTCTGCTTGCAATGCCATACGTCCAGCACGGTCGACCAGTTCTACTCCGAGGCGGAGTCCGTCGTCGAGGCCACCAATACAAAGGTGAAGGAGATGCTCAACCTGATCCAGGAGGCGCGTGCGGACGGGCTACTCACCCCGGAGCCGTTCGACGAGGAGCTGGATTTCCTCGAGTTCGACGTCTGGCATTACTACGGACGCACCGCCAAGCACGGAGCCTTCATGGGTGGAGCAGACTTCGTTCAGTGGCACGGGAATTACGAGATGCTGCACCACAAGGTCAAGATCGAGAAGGCCGTGGCGGAGCTCCGTGAAGCTCACAAATAGCCCGCAACTGCGGCGCTGGTCGGTCGAGCTGTTCGTCGCCGGGAACCTGGCGTTTCTGGCGCTCGATATCTGGTTTGCCCACTCCATGAACCACTTCATGCACAGGGCGGAGTGGATCCCGTTCGTGTTCTCGCTCGTGGCGCCGCTGCTCCTGATCCCGGGTTTGGTCTCGGGAGACCCGACCGGTCGCCGGGCAAGGCGCTTCGGAATGTTCGTCGGCGTCACCAGCGTGCTCGTCGGAATCGCGGGCCTGCTCTGGCACCTGCACGGCACCTTCTTCATTGCGCAGACCCTCCACAACCTGGTCTACACGGCCCCGTTTGCCGCGCCGCTCTCCTACGCCGGTCTTGGGTTTCTGTTGATCCTCAACCGCACCGAAAAGCCCGAGACGCCCGGCTACGGGCAATGGGTAACCCTGCTCGCTGCGGGTGGATTTGCGGGCAACTTCGCGCTGACCCTGGCCGATCACGCACAGAACGGTTTCTTCTACTCTTCCGAGTGGATCGGTGTGGTGGCTGCGGCCGTCGGGCTCGCATTCCTGCTGACCGCCACCTGGTCCAACCACGACCGACCCTTCTTGAAGACCTGCGGCTGGGTCATGGGAAGCCAGATCCTCGTCGGCCTGATCGGAGCCGGGTACCACATTCGCGCAATCAAGGCCGGGCCCAGTGATTCACTGTTGAGCAACGCGATCCATACGGCGCCACTGTTTGCACCCCTGCTTTTCGCCGATCTGGCCATCCTGGCGGGACTCGGACTCTGGTGCAGCTGGTCGAGCGCGACTCCGGAGTGAACGGTCCGCGCGCCTGACGATGATGCGCGTGCATCACCCATGTGAACCATCCGCTGCGAGTTGGTACGATCGACCGTGATGATCCTTCTGGCGCGATCTGAGGTACCTCACTGGCTCCTGCTGTTCGCCATCGCGACTGGATGTAGCGGTGGAGGCGGCGGAGAGCCGTCCGCAGAGCGCGCGCGATCGCGCAACGTGTTGCTCGTGACGATCGACACGACCCGTGCAGATGCCCTGGGTTGTTACGGTGGGCCAGCGCATACCCCGAGGCTCGATGCCCTGGCGCAACGCGGTACGCGCTTCGAGCGTTGCTACGCGCCGGCACCACTCACTCTGCCCTCGCACGCGACCTTGATGACCGGCGTGTTGCCGCCCGAGCACGGTGTCCACGAGAATGGCCGTGCGCCCCTTGGGAACTCACTCGCGACCCTGGCCGAAATCAGTCGTGAGCACGGGCTTGGCACGGGCGGATTTGTGTCCGCCCTGGTGCTCGACCGACGTTTCGGCCTCGAACGCGGCTTCGATGTCTACAAGGACGACCTGGACAACGGGTATAGCATCCGCGGGGCGATCACCGTCGACCGCGCGCTCAAGTGGCTGGAGGGGCGGGGGCAGGATCCTTTTTTCGCCTGGGTACACCTCTTCGACGCGCATGCGCCCTACTCGCCACCGAACGATCTGAGGGGCGACAACACCCATCCCTACCATGGCGAGATCGCCTACATGGACCAGCAGGTCGGTCGGTTGCTCGACTGGCTTGAGACGGCGGGGCGCATGGACGACACACTGGTCGTTGTGACGTCCGACCACGGTGAGTCCCTGGGCGAGCATGGGGAGCTGACCCACAGCACCTTGATCTACGAAGCGACCCAGCGCGTCCCGCTGCTCGTCAGCGCACCGGGCTTCGGGCGTTCCGGACTCGTGGTTTCGACACCAGTGCACCTGGTCGATGTCTTCACCAGCATCTGTCAGGTGCTGGACTGGACGCCGCCGCAAGAGGTGCGCGGGCAGAGCTTCGCGCCCGCACTGCGCGGCGAGGCGATCGAGACAGCAGGGCACTACATGGAGAGCGAGTACGCGCGCATCAACTTCGGCTGGGCTCGCTTGCGCGCGCTGGTCGATGGTGCCTGGAAGTACCACCACGGGCCTCGGCCGGAACTCTACAACGTGCGCAAAGACCCCGGCGAGCTACACAACCGGATCGGATCCTTGCCGGAGCGGGCCGCGGCGATGAAGTTGCGGCTGGATGCGCTGCTGGATAGGCTCGAGACGCACCAGACCGGGGCCCTCGCACTCGATGGCGACATGGCCGAGGGCATGCAGGCGCTCGGCTACGCACAGGGCGACGCGGGCGCTGTCGACGAGCGCGAGGAGCAAGGAGACGCGCGCAATCCGGTCGAGTTGATCGAGGTCGCGCAGACCTACGCGCGGGCGACCGGGCTTTGCCAGAGAGAGCGCTTCGCCGAAGCGATTCCGCTGCTCGAGCAGGTCATCGAGGCCGACCCACGCGCGGCAGAGTTTCGCGTTCTGCTCGGCGTTTGCTACTCGAAGACCGATCGCGACGGAGAGGCCATACGCGTCTTGCAGGTAGCGCTCGCGATCGACGAGTCTCATGAGCGCGCGCATCTCGAGATCGCGTCGGCGCTACTCCATGAGGATCGAGTAGATGAGGCCTTCCAGCACGTGCGCCGCGCGATCGCGATCCGGCCGAGCTACCGGGAGGCACGTTTCAAGCTGGGTGAAATGCTGCGCGATCGCGGTGAACTGAGCGCTTCCCTGGAACAGTACCGTGCGGTGCTTGACATGCTGCCCCTCGAGGACAAAGCGCGCGATGCAGCCGTTGAGATCCTGCGCGAGCTCGGCCGTACAGGGGAGTTGATACGCACCCTGATGGCGGGCGTCCGCGATGATCCCAGCTCAGAACCGGACTGGGCAGCGCGCGCGGCCTTCGAGCTGGCGACAGCTAGCGCTGAAGAGCTGCGCGATCCGCAGCTGGCGCTCTCTTACGCGCGAGCCGCGAACAAGGCCTCGGGCCGATCGTCGGAGCGCCATCTGGACGCACTCGCCGCCGCGCAGGCCAGCTCGGGGAACTTCGAAGGGGCGCTGAAGAGTGCCGGTGAAGCATTGCGTATTGCTCGCGATCGCGGGCACACCAGGTTCGCTCAGAACGTCGAGCGGCGTCTGGCCCTGTACCGAGCGGGCAAGCCCTATCGCCAGTAACGGTGAGGGCGCTACTCGTACGCGCTCGGCATCCGTCAATGGAAGTCGACGGACACTCCATCGGTGAGGTTGCTGCTGCCCATGTTGTCCCGATGCCAGAACTGGAAGTTCATGCTGACCGGCACGGCGAGTGAGATGTCGTCGAGCGCGGGATAGACCGTCAAGTCAACGAGACGGCCGACGTGGCCGGTGGTATCCGACCGCAGGGTTGGCCGTAGTCGCTGCACATTACCGCCCACACAACGAAATCCGCCATCCAGGGGGATCTGCGCCTGGGTCAGCCCGTAGAAGAAGATCCCGAACTTGTTCGCCGGCGCCCCGGTGACGTGCAGGGTGAGGTCATTGTCAGCTACATCCATGGAGCCGGTCGCGCTCATCAGTGACCCCGAGCCCGTGGAGTTCGGATTGGTGATGCAGTAGTTCGAGCCTATGTTCTGGCCAGTCCCGAAGCGCCAGGTTCCGCCTTGCTTGCTGCCCAGCGCGTTCTGTTCGTCGACGCGCCAGTAGTAGGTGGTATTGCTCTGTAGGGGACCGGGGTCGAACGAGGTCTCCAGCGTCTGGCCCAGGAACGGCAACGGGAGGCTGGTGCCGAAGTAGACATCGTGGAAGGCAGCGCCCACGCCGGGCGTCCAGTGCAGCTCGAGCTGAGACGCGGTGACATTGTGATCGAGGTGATGGGGGTAGACCAGGCGCGCCCCCTCGGGCAGTCCGACCTCGGACACCGTGAAGCTCCAGACGTCGCCCTCGGTGGTCCCGTTCGCGTCGACCTGGTCCACGCGCCACTCGTAGGTTTGTCCCAGGGCGAGCGGTCCGGGATTCAAGCTGACGACCGAGGCGTCGGGCGCCGAGACCTGCGTCATGGCGCCTGCGGGCCCGAAGTGAACCGTCTGTGCGATGGCATCCCCCGCGGGGGACCAGGACAGCTGGGAGGCCATGGAAGCGCCTTCGGCGCGGTGCTCCGGGTCCGGGCTCGTCGCCAGATCGGGGCCACCTGCCCCGCCGTTCCTTGTCGTGAACTGCCACGTGTCGCCAACGGTGCATCCGTTGTGGTTGATGCTATCGACTCGCCAGTAGTAGGTGGTTAGCGGATCGAGTGTGCCCGGGTTGAATGAGCTCTCCATGTGGGCAAGCGTGGTGAAGAGCGGAAGTGAAGCCGGATCGGTCCCGAAGAACACCTGCAGTTCCGAGGCAGCCGTGACCGGAAACCACGACGGATCGATGTCGTCGTTGACGCCGGTCGCGCCGGCCATCGGTTCAGGCCGCTGAGGGGCCCAGGGGGCACCGGAGAACGGGTTCGCGCGATAATCGGGAGCATGGCCGATCTCGTTGCCCCACCAGGTGTCCATGCGCGCCTTCAGGTCAGCGAGCACGGATGCGTAGGCAGGGTCGGAGACCACGTTGTCAATCTCCCACGGATCCGCAGCGAGGTCGTAGAACTCTTCCTCCACGTTCTCCTGGTCGAAGATGTACTTCGCTGTACGCGTGCGCACCATTCGCGTCTTGCCCTGCGTGTCTGTCCCGAGCTCGGCGAAGACTTCTTGACGCCAGCCCACCGGCTCCTGATCGGCGAGCATCAAGTCCAGCAGGCTCACCCCGTCCATTTGCTCGCGCCGGGCGTCGGATACGGGCACGCCGGTGATCTCCACCATGGTCGGGAACAGGTCGACGTTGCTGACCAGCGAATCGATGACCTTGCCTTGGGGCAGGACTCCCGGGAGGCGCATGACGAGCGGAACCCGATTGATGTTGTCGTAGTGGAACTTGCCCTTGGTCCAGGTGCTCATCTCGGCGCCGAATTCGCCGTGATCGGCGGAGTAGACAACAAGCGTGTTCTCGGCTAGCCCGAGCTCATCCAACCGCGCGAGGACGCGACCGAGGTTGTGGTCGACCTGCGTGATGAGCCCGTAGTAGTAGGAGAGGATCTCACGCCATTCGGCCTCGCCTAAACCGGAGTAGGTGGCCTGGATCGTGGCCAGAAGCTGAGTCGATGCGACCTTGTCGTGGTTCGGCGGCAGGTCGAGTGCGTCGAAGGGGTGGTAGAGGTGCGCCCAATCGTGGGGATCCGCGGGACCCGAGGGAAGCAGAGGCGCGTGCGGGCCCCAGGGCATGAACTGGCAGACGAAGGGCTTTCCGTCGTCTGCGCGATCTTCCAGGAAACCGATCGTCTGATCGGCGTCGTAGCCCTCCCGGTGGAAATCGTTCGCGTTGAATGTGTAGCCCGCGTGGACGATTGCGCCCGGCAAGTTGGGCATGCTCGAGAAATTGCCGGTGAACGTGAAGGGCACCTCGTTGTTGTCGAAACAGTAGTCCCAGTAGTCCCGCTTCTTGATGAACGCGTTGAACCCGTAGTCATCAAAGATCGGTGTGGCGTCGGTCCAGGCCAGGTGGTCCTTGCCGATGGACATCGTCTCGTAACCCGTAGCACGCGCGAGAGAGGGGAACGTGTCGTACAGGAGCGGACCGAAGATTCCGTTCCACTTGACCCCGTGGTAGTGCGGCCAGCGCCCGGTCAAGACCGTCATGCGCGATGGAACGCACTGGGGCGATGACACGAAAGCACCCGTGAAGCGCACGCCCTCGGCAGCAAGCTGGTCGAGCTGCGGGGTCAGCGACTGCGTCACGCCACCGAACCCATTGTCATAGCATCCCAGGGCATGTGCGTTCTGCTGGTCCACCATGATCAACAGCACGTTTTTGGGCTGATCGGAGGCACTGTGGGCTGCGGAACCGGACGAGCTGCCGAGCGGCAAACTGGGTCCGCAGATCATTGCGACGCACACGGCGAGCAAGCTGAGCCTTTGCATATTCATTCCCCCTGTTGCAGAGGCCATGCTGGCCTCAATCCGAGCTCACGTTTCGCACTCAGGCTAACACCTTCTATCGAAGTCGTGTGGAGCGAAGAAGCGCAGACCCGCCGGATCGAGTGCGCTCGGAGGTGTTGCCCATGCGGCAGGGCGACCTCGGTTGAGGGCCGGACTCAAGGCGCTCCGGTCTACTCGGGCCGCCTACACGGAGAGCAGGTCGCTATCGACGCCTGCTGCCGCGAGCATGGTCTGTACCCGGTCCGCGAATGCGTGGCGTTCGAGAACTGCGGCCCTGCCGCGGGCTCCGATGGCCCTGGCCTCTTCCGGGTGCGACAGGTACCAGCTGACCTTCTCTTCGAGCTCGGACTGGTCGCGGTACGTGTCGAGTTCCCGCCCGACGTCGAAGAGGTGCTCGATACCGTCGGAGTGTTCGACCAGCGCGAAGCCGCCGCACGCGAGGACGTCGAAGACGCGCATGGTGACGATGTCGGGCTGGTAGATGCGGCCGATGTCGAGGTTGATAATCGACGCGTTGAAGATGCGTGTGAGGTCGTGGTGGTGTGTGGCCGGGCCCCGGTAGCGGGTGCTGGTCTGTTGCCAGTCGGCGTCGCCCCAGACCTGGATGTCGTGGCGGGCGAGGGCAGAGATCCAGGCCAGGCGCTTCTCGGACGCGGCGAGTTCGCCGATGAGCATGGCGGGGTCTTCGCCGGCGGGCTGGCCGAGGCACCACTCGCTGAATCCGGGCGCGTGCTGCGTTAGCAGGTCGGGGACGCGCCAGTGTGCGAAGTCCTGGCGCTGATCGGCGAGGATCAGGCGCGCGAGCTCGTCGGCGGAGAGCGCGGACGGGGCGCTCTGCTGCCAGGCGGCGTGGAGCGCGGCGAATCGGGCTCCGTTGTGGCGGGCGGAGCTTGCCATGCTCGCGCCGACGAAGCTGATGGGGGCGGCGTAGTGGTCTCGCTCGGCGGGACTGAGTGTGATCGGTTGGCGCAGCGTCGTATCGGCCGCGAGGGGCAGGTAGTTCGCGTGGGCGAAGCCGGCGTTGCGGAAGAGCTGCGCGCCTGATTCGCGGTAGCTGAAGATCCAGGCGTGATCGGTGTCACCCTCGGGAGCGCCGGGCAGGCAGGTGGTCGGGTCGATCTCCCAGACCAGCAGGCGCGCGCCGACCTCGCTCGCGAACTCGGACAGGCCGGCGCGATGGTTGATCGAGACGATGATCTGCGGGCGGATGGCACTGGCGGCGAGATTCAGTTCATCGACGGAGAGGCGTTCGACGTCGGCGGTCCACACCGACCATCCCTGGGCTTCGAGGGCGCGCTGCATGGACCCGACGAACAGGCCACCGTCGCACAGCAGGGCGCGGCGTTGGCCGAGGCCCGTGGCGGGCAGGTTGCCCTGGGTCGAGTAGACGCGCTTGAACAACGGGTGCTCGAGGCGCACGAGATCTGCGTCGAGCAGCGCGAGCAGGTCGGTGCCCAGTGAGAGACGCAATTTCCGTGAGAGCAGGTAGCCGGACAGATCGTGGGTTCCGAGCACGAGGCGGAATAGCCACGGGTCCTGATCCCACGCGACGACCGGCGCGTCGGCGGCCAGAGCACAGAGCAACAGGTCGCCGGTTCCGAGGCCGAAGGCGAGCAGCGGGCGACCTGCGGCTTTCGCGATGGCGGCGGCGACCAATGACTCGCACTCCTCGGGCGCGATGGCCATGGGGAAGCGCGACTGCTGCGCCTGGTAGGTGAGCTCGCCGTCAACGCGCACGACGTTGCCCCCGATGACCGACCAGCACATGCGCTCGGCCAGCGGCCGGTCCACCTGGGCCAGGGCCTGGAGGTTGAGCAGGAAGGTGCTCTCGCATGCGCCCGGGGGCCAGGCGAGGTCATCTTCAGTGGCGCTGGGAGATTCGGAACTCAAGGCGGGGACCCCAGTTCAGTATCGACTGATTTCGCGCACTGCATGAGCGCGCGCGTGCGTCCGAGCTACAGGCCGAATGCGCCCTTGATACCGTCGATCAGCAGCTGGACGGAGAGCGCGGCCAGGATCACGCCCATGATGCGGGTTATTGCTCCGGCGACGCTCTCGCCCATCGCTCGCATCAGGGGCCCGGCCAGCATCAGGATGCCGAGGACGATCACGAGGTTGCTGCCGAGGGCGGCCAGAATGACGCCCTTCTCGGGCCAGCCCGAGGCCCTGGACATGGACAGCATGGCCATCGCGATCGTGCCCGGGCCGGCGATCATGGGAATGCCGATCGGGAAGACGGAGATGTCGTCCGGGTCGGCGGGCCGATTTTCTTCGGCCAGGAACTCCTCGGCGTGGCTACGGCGGCGTTCAGTGCGCTTCTCGAACACCATCTCGAGCGCGATCATGAACAGGAGCAATCCACCAGCAGCCCGGAAGGCATCGATGGAGATGCCCATGCTCGTGAGCAGCCAGGCTCCGCCGAACGCGAACGCGAAGATGATCAGGCTTGCGACGATGGTCGCCTTGAGCGCCATCGTGCGGCGGTAGGAGGCAGACCCCTCGGAGGTCAGTACGGCGAAGACCGGAGCGACTCCTATCGCGTCGATCAGCACGAAGAACGTGACGAAGGACGAGACGAAGAGCGTGGTCAGGTCCTGGTTCATCGCATCCGTCGCCGCACTTGCGGATCAGTAAGCCTTCGCGAACAGCACCCGGCGCTCGCTGGGTGCGCCGGTCTTGATGCACACGCCGGCCTCAGCATCGGGGCCGTCACCCTTCCAGGGCAGGCAACGGATCGAGGCCTTGGTGGCATCCTTGATCGCCAGCTCGGTCTCCGTCGTGCCGTCCCAGTGGGCCCAGACGAAGTGCGAGTCGCTGTCCTTGAAGCACTCGAGGAACTCGTCCCAGGTATCGACGCTGCGCGTGTTCTCGGTGCGGAAGTCGAGCGCGCGCTGGTAGAGCATGGCCTGAAAGTCGTCGAGCAGCTTGCCGACCTGGGCGCCGAGGCCCTCCATCGGAAGGCTGACCTTCTGAGGCCGGCCGCGCTCGTCCTTCTCGGCGATGCGCAGCTTGGACATGACTGTCTTGGACTCGATGTCGCGCGGGCCGATCTCGAGTCGCAGGGGCACGCCCTTGCGCTCCCATTCGTAGTACTTGGCGCCCGGCTTCATGCCCTCGCGGTCGTCGAGTTCCACGGCCAGGCCGTCATCGCGCAGCTCGGCGGTGATCTTGAGCGCCACCTCGACCACGGCTTCGCGCTCCTCGTCCTTGCGGTAGATCGGAACGACGACCACCTGAATCGGGGCCAGGCGCGGGGGCAGGACCAGCCCGTCGTCGTCGGAGTGGGCCATGATCAGCGCGCCGACAAGACGCGTGGAGACGCCCCACGACGTCTGCCAGACGTGCTCGCGCACGCCCTCCTTGCTCTGGAAGTAGACGTCGAAGGCCTTGCCGAAGTTCTGGGCCAGGTCGTGGCTGGTGCCGGACTGCAGCGCCTTGCCATCCTGCATCATGGCCTCGATCGTGTGCGTCTCGATCGCACCGGCGAAACGCTCGTGCGCGGTCTTGGTGCCGCGGATCACGGGCATGGCCATGATCTCGCGCGCGAAGTCGGCGTAGGTGTTCAGCATGCGGATCACCTCTTCCTCCGACTCCTCGTGGCTGGCGTGGGCCGTGTGGCCCTCCTGCCAGAGGAACTCGCTCGTGCGCAGAAACAGGCGCGTGCGCAGTTCCCAGCGCATGACGTTGCACCATTGATTGATGAGCAGCGGCAGATCGCGGTACGAGTCGATCCACTTGGCGAAGAAGTGGCCGATGATCGTCTCGGACGTCGGGCGGATGCAGTACTGCTCCTCGAGGTCCTTGCCGCCCGCGTGGGTCACGATCGCCAGTTCGGGCGCGAAGCCCTCGACGTGCTCGGCTTCCTTGTTTATGAAGCTCATGGGGATGAGCAGCGGGAAGGCGGCGTTCTTGTGGCCCGTGGACTTGAAGCGCCGGTCGAGGTCGGCCTGCATCTTCTCCCAGATGGCGAAGCCGTGCGGACGGATCACCATGCAGCCCTTGACGACGCCGGCGGCCTCGGCGAGCTCGGCGTACTGGATGACATCCTGGTACCACTGGGCGTAGTCCTGGGAGCGGGGCGTGATGGGCGCTTGGGCCATGGCGGATCGAGGGGTGGGCGGAATGTTAGAGAAATGTATATAGGGGCGCGGTCCGGTGCCCGTGGCCGAAGAGGTTAGGGGCAAGCGGTGGACGGCGCCACAACGATGCTTCGGCGAGCGCTCAAGGGTTTGCAGCGGACCGTCGAGAAAGGACACCAGGCAACGGCAATGGGAAGTAGACTGGGTTTTGCACCCGCCAAACAATCCCTTCCGCCGCACCTAAACGAGGGTCTTCGTTGAGTCAGATCGAAATCACGCTGGAGATGACCATGGATCAGGTCCTGGAGCGCGCCCCGGCCGCCCAGAGAGCCCTTTTCCAGCGTTATCACGTCGGAGGCTGCTCCTCATGCGGCTTCCAGCCGAGCGACACCCTCGCCCAGGTCGCCAAGGACCACAACATCCTCGACACCACGGAGATGGTGGAGACCATCGTCCGCGCCCAGGATGTGGATTCGCGGGTTCAGGTCGAGCCCACGGCCGTGAAGGGCTGGATCGACGCCGGGGAGGACTTTTCCTTCATCGACGTGCGTACGCCCGAGGAATGGGAGCAGGCCCGGATCGCCCAGGCCGAGCTGCTCGATTACAACCAGTCCGAGAAGTACATGGGGCTGCCGAAGGACCATAAGATCGTCTTCAGCTGCCATACCGGGGTCCGCAGCCTGGATGTGGCCAGCTACTTCATCGGTCACGGCTTCACCGAGGTCTATTCCATGCGCGGCGGGATCAGCGCCTGGAGCGACGAAATCGATCCCGCGGTGCCGAAATACTAGTGGACAGTCTTTTGCAGTCGCGGATAGATTGGAAGTTGCAACGTCAGAGAACCTGCCACTCTGACGATTGTCCGGGCGATCCCCATCGCCCGGTTGCTTCGAGCTTGCCTCGAAGCGTCACGGTAGGTTTCTGCCAACCGACCGTGGCTGCTAGCAAAGGCTTCTGCCTCCTTTGTTAGCCGTCACTGATGGTCTCCATCGGTGACAACCGTAGAGGAGCCGCCTCCACAGAGGCGGCTCCCTTCTATTTGACCCCGCTGCCGAGAACGCCCGGCATACATGCTCGGGGCTCGGCAGGGTGCCGCACTGCCACCCTGTTGGGCGGACCGGGAGCCCCTTGGGTTCCCTGATAATCGACTATCAGGCCCGTGACAGGCCCTCGGGGGCACTCAGTCGGTCCAGTCGAGACCGTCGATCTCGATCAGGCCCGATCCAGCCTCGATGCGCACCAGCAGCGAATCGTCGCCGAAGGTGACCAGCAGCATGCCGTCGGCATCCGCGATCCCGTGCTTGTCGAACGTGACCATGCGGTCCCCACCGAGGTCGACGCGCTTGATCTGCACGCCCCGGAAGATGCCGTCGAACGAGTAGGTGCGCTGGTATTCACCACCACCCAGGGGCGCCGCTTCCGGCCCTCCCTGGTCGTTCTCGATCCAGTAGCCGTCGCCATCGGAGCGGAAGACCATGCGTGTGCCCCGGCCGTAGAACGCGGCCCGGTTCTGGGCCTCGCGCAGATCGTGGGCCAGGAGCCGCGTGGCATTCGCGAGGGTACGCCCGGTGCCGTCGAACCAGCTCGGGATGGCGAGGCTGGCCACGAGGGCCAGCACGACGAGGACCAGCAGGAGCTCCACCAGGGTGAAGCCGGTCATTTTGCGGGGGGGGGCGATCATCCTTCCCACACGTTAACGGTCGCGGACTTGGCGTGACAGTTGTCCTTTTTCACAGAAGCGGGCCATGGGCCAGAATGCCGAGCACCGGGCGCCCAAGGAGGCCCAAGGAGGCCCAAGGATTGCCCTGTCCGCCCCGTGGAATTCTCTTCTCAGGTACTTGGGGGATCAGAGGTTGAGCAGGCCTTCGCGGATCGCCAGACGCGCCAGCTCGGCGGCCGACTGGCAGGCCAGCTTGCGCTGCAGGTTCTCGCGGTGCTTCTTCGCCGTCCCGAGGCTGATGCCGAGCTCGCGCGCCACGCTCTTGTTGGCGTGCCCGACGGCCAGCAGCTGGAAGACCTCGCGTTCGCGCGGGGTGAGGGAATCGATGCGCGTCTTGGGCCCCGGCTTGCCCACGGGTCCCATGTTGCGGGCCGCGGAGACCAGGCCCGAGGAGACCTTGGGCGACACGTAGGGGTCGCCGCGGTACACGGCCTCTATGGCCAGGGAGAGCTCGCGCGGGTCGGAGTCCTTCGAGAGATAGCCCTCGGCGCCGGCCTGCAGCGCTTGCTCGACGAAGGATTCGCCCTCGTGGTGGGTGAGCATGACGACGCTGGTCTTGGGCGAGCACTTGCGGATGCGGCCCACGGCGTCGATACCCGAGAGGCCCGGCATCGTGATGTCACACAGGACGACGTGCGGTGCCAGCTTCTCGATCTCGTCGATGGCCTCGCGCGGATCGCCAGAGTCGCCGACGATCTCGAAGTTCTCGTTCTTCTGAAGAAGCGAGCGGATCGCGGAGCGGATCATGACCTGGTCGTCGAGCAAGTAGACTTGGATGGACATGCTGCGTGTTGTTTGCATGGGAAACCTAGTTGGGCAGATAGATCGAGAACCGGGCGCCGCCCAATGGCGATGAGTCCAGTTCCAGTCGTCCCTGGTGTGCGTCGACGACTTTCTGACAGATCGCGAGTCCAAGCCCCGTGCCCTCGGGCTTGGTGGTGACGAAGGGCTTGAAGATGGTGGTCTTGACTCCGGGGCGGACACCGGGGCCGTCATCTTCGACGGACAGGCAGACCTCGCTGGTCGAGTGGTAACGGGCGGCAAGGCGGATTTGACCGCCGTCCTCGAGGGCTTCGAGTGCGTTGCCGAGCAGGTTGACGATCACGTCCTCCAGGTGCGCTTGCGCGCCGCTGAGAACGAGGCCTCGGGGCTGGACGTCGACGGTGACCTCGGTACCGGATGCCGCCAGTGCCTCGCGCAGCAGCAGGCGGGCGTTGTCGAGGATCGGGAACGCTCGGCAGGTGCTCTTCTCGATCGTGAGCGGCGTTGCGTAGGAGAGCGTCTGGCGCATCAGGCCCTCGAGGCGAATCATGCGCGATGCCAGGTCTTCCAGCACCACGCGGTCATCCTCGCCGAGTTGCTCGGCTACGGCGCGCAGGGCGATGTTGATGGCCGTGATCGGGTTCTTGATCTCGTGCGCCAGGGTCGCGGCGCCCTCGCCAATCGCCGCCAGGGTACGCAGCATGGCCGTTTCGGCGCGCTGGGCCCGCTTGAGTTCGGTGATGTCGCGACCCTCGGGCAGCAGCAGCTGGACACGCCCACCCTCGTCACGGATGGGCTTGAGGGAGAAGTCGATCGAGCGCGTGCTGCCGTCGTCGAGTTCGAGCTCGACCTCGAAGCGCACGAAGCGTCCGTCGGCGGCGTCGAGGATGGCCTGGCGCACACGGTCCTGCTCCAGCGGCGAGTGATGCCACCAGGGCGCCTGCCAGAAGGGGTGGCCGCGCACATCGTCGGCACTCGCTCCGATCGCCTTGAGCGCGGTGCTGTTCATCTCGAGGATCGTTCCGTCGCGGCTGAGCAGGCCCACGTGCTGGAATTCCTGGTCGAAGATGGCGCGGAAGCGTTCTTCACTACGGATCAACTTGCGCTCCGCATGCTTGCGCTCGCTGATGTCCCGGAAGCTACCGACGAAGATGGGTTCGGAGGCGCCCTGGATATCGGCTCGACCGACCGATAGCTCGCAATCGATGTGACGGCCGTCCTTGCGGATGACCTCGAATTCACGTGTCTCGCCGAGGATGTGCGTCACGCCCGTGCGCCGGTAGTTCTCCAGGTACTGGTCGTGCTGGCTGTGATGCGGCTCGGGCATCAGGAGCGAGATGTTCTTGCCCGTGACCTCATCTGGGTGGTACCCGAGCACGGTCTCTACCGAGCGGCTGGCGGACAGGATCGTGCCGCGCCCATCGATCGTGAGCGTCGGATCCAGTACGGACGCCAGGATTGCGGAGGCCGACAGGTCGAAGGAGCCCTCGCTCGGCTCGAACCCTTCGCTCGCCGACGAGTCGGGTGACGGATGCTTCATGGGTGCTGCGGCGCCATGGACGATCGCTCTACCCGCCGCGTGGTCGGCGGGTTCGGTGTTCGGGGCCACCTTGGAATTGTACGGTCGGAACTGCATGGCGTCAGGGCCGTGCCCGCGGACGGGGCTACCAGTCCGGGCTGGCAGCCTCAGAATGCCCGGGTGTTGGACTCCTGATATCGTCGGACATGCTGGCGTTGGCGTCGGTAAGCACAAGGCGGTAGTGCCCGACCGGATCGTACGTAGCTGCGCTCTTGTCCGTGGGGTTCTACGCCAATCAGCGAAGGGTCGAAACTGAGGCGAGTGGCTAATGTTGGCCCCCACAGATGCTGGCGCGTGCCGTTGGCGTTCCAGGACCCCGTCCTCACTTCCTGCACCCAGACCATTCCATGCGCTTATTCCAGCCCCGTGGTTGGCCGCGTCCCCAGGGACCGGGCGCCACCCGTGGCACCAGAGGCAGCACGCTCCTCGCGATGTCCCTGTGGCTTTTCGCCCTCGCGCTCTTCGTACTACCCTTTATGCGTACACCGGTGTCTCCACACTGGGATGCCGAGGACCCGAATCGCAGCGAGGAGCTGGACCTCCCGTTCGGCCTCGACGTCGGGGATTTCGATGACTACGCGGCTGAGGAGGGCCTTGGCCTGGATCAGACCCTGGCCGACGCCATCGCTTCCTCCAGCAGGGAGTTTTACGCCGCGGATTCCGACCGGTTGCGTGGGAACGGCCTCGTCGATACGGGTCGCCTCGACGCGGGCCAGCGTGTCTACGACCTGCATTGCGCCGGCTGCCACAGCCTCTCAGGCGATGGCGCCGGGCCTGCGGCGCGTTTCCTGAGTCCCCGGCCGCGCAACTTCCGGCGTGGCATCTTCAAGTTCAAGAGCACCTCTAGCGGTGAACGGCCCCTGCGCGAAGACCTGTTCCAGACCGTGACGCGCGGGCTGTCCGGGTCCGCCATGCCTGATTTTCGGTTGCTCTCCGAGGAGAAGCGCTGGGACGTCGTGGAGTACATCCGATACCTGGCACTGCGCGGCGAGTTCGAGCAGCTGATGCTCGACGTGGCGTGGGAGGACGACGAACTGCCCGATCCCGATTCGATGGCGAACATCATCGACCGTCGCTGGGACCCCGAGAACCTGCGAGCGCAGTTCCCGACCGAGGCCGAGACCGACCGTGACGACGCGTCGATCGAGCGCGGGCGCGTGCTCTTCATAGGTACCAAGGCGACCTGCTCGACCTGTCACGGCGCCGGTGGTCGAGGAGATGGACCTGTCGCGGACGGGTACACGGATTCGTGGGGCTATCCGATCCGGCCGCGTGACCTGACCACGGGCGTCTTCCGGGCGGGCTCGTCCGGCAAGGATCTCTGGTTGACCGTGGCGAACGGAATCGGTGGCACGCCCATGCCCTCGTACGGTGGCGCACTGTCCGGGGCCGAGATCTGGGACCTGGTCCATTTCGTACAGTATCTGGCGAGCACTCGACCAGGTGAGCAGCAGACATCCGGCGATTCGGAGGAGAACTGATGAACCTGGCGATCCCTGAGGAGCGCGGCGTGTCGCTTGTGAGCTACAAGCTCGTTCGCTGGCACCTGTTCGCCGCTGTCGCTTCGCTGCTCGTGAGCATGACGGCCGGATTCCTGTACTCGCTGCAGTTCCTGGACTACTTCCCGTTCCGCGGGAACGAGGCACTCTCGCCGGGCCATATCCGCTTGATCCACACGAACATGGCGGCCTACGGCTTCCTGTTCAACGGCTTCACGGGGATGATCTATTACGTCGTTCCGCGCTTGACGGGCCACAAGGTGCTGTCGGAGAAGCTCGGAAAGGTGATCTTCTTCACCTGGCAGTTCATCCTGCTCGCGTCGATCGTCGGCTACCTGATGAACAAGGCCCAGGGCGTCGAGTGGGGCGAAACGCCGACGGGCTTCCGGCCCGGCACGTTCGAGATGAACTTCATCCCGGTCGACCTGCTGGTCGTGGTGGGGGCGGTGCTCGTGATCGCCCAGTTCATGACGCCGCTCTACAAGGCGCGCGCTCAGAAGTTCTACGTCACGCTCTGGTACATCACCGCCGGCCTCGTGTGGCTCGCGTTGACCTACTTGATGGGAACCATCATTCCCGAGTGGGTACTACCTGGCGCTGCGGGCGCGGCCGTCACCGGCCTCTGGATTCACGACTTCGTGGGCCTCTATGTGACGCCCATGGGCTGGGGTCTGATGTACTTCTTCGTGCCCCTCATCCTGGGCAAGCCGATCTGGAGCCACTCGCTCTCGGTCATCGGGTTCTGGGCGCTGGCCTTCTTCTATCCCCTGGGCGGCGTACACCACTTCCTGCTCAGCCCGATTCCCGACTACGTGGAGTTCGGAGCCATCTCGACCACGATCGCCATCGAGGTTGTCGTGACGACCGTCGTCGTCAACTTCTTCATGACGTTGCGCGGCAAGTGGAGCTCGCTACGAACCAACATGGCCATCCGCTGGTTCTACGCCGGAGCGGTGATGTACTTCATCACCTGCTTCCAGTGCGCCTTCCAGGTCACCTGGACGTTCCAGAAGGTGATCCACTTCACGGACTGGGTCGTGGCGCACGCGCACTTGATCATGTTCGGAACGTTCTCGTTCTGGATCTTCGGCGTGCTCGACTGGCTGTGGCCGCGGGTCACCAAGCACGAGTGGTACTCGGATAGCTTGAGGTCATGGAACTTCTGGCTCTATCTGCTCGGGATCATGATCATGTTCCTCGACCTGACCATGGCCGGACTGACGCATGGTTTCATGCAGCGTGAGCTCAATCCCTGGTCCGACATCCTCGACATGTCACGGCCGTTCTGGTGGGTGCGCACCTTCTCGGGTGCGGTGATGATCGCCGGAGCGCTCTGCGGGTTCTACAACATGATCCGGACGGCGGCCTCGAAGGAGCCCTACGTTGAGTCGAAACACCACGTTCCCGCCGAGGCGGAGTAGGAGGACACATGGAACGTTTTCACACGTTGGTATTCGTCGCCGGCCTGGGCTGTTTCGGCGTGGCCTTTCTCCTCAGTCTGGTCTTCCCGTGGATGACACTCGGGACCTATCACGACATGGAGTACAAGACCATCGCGGACCTCGCGGCGGAGCCGAGTGCCGAGTATCAAGCGCTCGCAGTAGCCTATCCCGAAGCGTTCGGAGCGGCCTTCGGGGAAGTGAGTACGGAGAGCTATGCCGAAGCCTTGCAGCTTGGCCGCGACCTGTACGTGGGTCAGGCGTGCTGGCACTGCCACAGCCAGTACGTGCGCGAGGTGTCCAATGAGTCTCAGCGCTGGGGCCCGGTGAGTGAGGCGTACGAGTATCAGAACGGTCTCAACCAGCCGCACCTGTGGGGCACGCGCCGGGTTGGACCCGATCTGGCACGCGAGCATGGCCGGCGCAGCAACGACTGGCACATCGCCCACTTCATCCAGCCCAAGAATGTGGTTCCGAACTCGGTCATGCCGGCCTACGACTACTACTTCGAGGAGGACGGCACGCCCCACAAGAAGGGCTTCGCATTGCTCTCCTACGTGCAGTGGATCGGCACCACGTACGACCCGAATTACGAAGCGCAAGTGCAGCAATGAGCTCTTCCGAAACGAATGACCGAGCCTTCGGGATCGTACACATCTTCTTTGTGGGAGCCGCGCTGTGCGCGGGCGGCATGTTCGTGTTCAAGATGTTCTCCTTCCTGAAGACCATCAAGCGTGACGAGCTGGCCGG
>JBLHKW010000080.1:0-22826 GCA_047618565.1 Planctomycetota bacterium | reverse complement strand
GGAACTTGCCGTCCTGCGGCACGAAGCGCTCGGCGATATCGAGCGACGCAAGGATCTTGAGGCGCGAGATCAGGGCGTTCAGAAGGCCCTTGGGCGGCGTCAGGATGACCTTCATGCGGCCATCGATTCGGAAGCGCACGCGAATGTACTTGTCGCATGGCTCGATGTGAATATCGCTGGCCTTGTCCTTGAGCGCACGCAGCAGCAGCAGGTTCGCCAGCTTGACGGCCGGTGAGTCGTCACCGTCCGCCGTATTCTCGATGTCGTCGGCAACGTCCTCGGTGATCTGAACTTCCAGCTCGTCCGCAGCCGCATCCTCGAGCAGCTCCTCGACCTCCGCGTTGGAGGACTGGAAGTGCTGCTCGATGGCACGCCTGACCATGGCGCCGTGTGCGAACAGCGGGCGCACACTGCACTTGGTCATGCGCTTGAGGTCGTCGAACAGCAGCACATCGAACGGATCGGAGACCGCGATCGTCAGGATCGTTCCGTTGCGTGAGATGGGCAGGATGCCGTGCTCTATGCAGGCCTCCTCCGAGAACATCTCGAGCGCCGAGGAGTCCGGCGTGACGCGGTTCAGGTCGACCGGCGGTACGCCCGCCGAGCGACCGAGAATCTCCATCAGCGCGCGCTCGTCGATCTGGTCGCGCGTGAGCAGCGTGTCCAGCACATCCCCACCGGTCTTGCGCGCCGAGGACCAGTCCTCTGACGACACCAGGCCGGCGTCAAGAATGAGCCGCTTGATCTTGCTCGATACGCCAACCATCAGGCTGCACGCACCATCGAACGGAGTTCAGACGGGTCTGAGAGAACGGCTTCCGCGTCGGCCATGGACACGCGTCCAGAGCGCACCAGGGTGCTCAGCGATTGGGCCATGGTCTGCATGCCGGTGCGACCACCGGTCTGGATCTGCGAGTAGAGCTGATGCTCCTTGCTGTCGCGGATCAGAGCGCGCACGCCGGGCGTCGCAAGCATGATCTCCGCCGCCAGAGCGCGCCCCGTACCATTCGCCACGGGAAGGAGCTTCTGGCTGAAGACTGCCTCCAGGCTGAAGGACAGCATGGTGCGGATCTGCGCCTGCTGGCTCGCGGGGAACACGTCGATGATTCGACTCACCGACTGAACCGCATCCGAGGTGTGCAACGTGCCAAAGGTCAGGTGCCCTGTCTCCGAGAGCGTCAATGCCGCCTCGATGGTCTCGTGGTCGCGCAGCTCGCCGACCAGGACGATGTCCGGATCCTGGCGTAGTGCACTGCGCAGCGCGCTCTTGAAGCTGTTCGTGTCCGAACCGACCTCGCGCTGGGTGACCATGCAGTTGCGGTGGTGGTGGGTGAACTCCACGGGGTCTTCGACGGTCACGATATGGCCCTGACGCACCGTGTTGATGTAGTCGACCATCGCCGCCAGCGAGGTCGACTTGCCGGACCCCGTCGAGCCGGTGACCAGCACCAGCCCCGAGTTCATGCCGCACAGGCGCTGACAGATCTCAACCGGCATGCCCAGCGAGGCGAAGTTCGGGATACTGCCCGGAATCGAGCGCAGAACCGCACCGACGGATCCTTGCTGGTGGAAGACGTTTACACGAAAGCGGCCGTGCCCCTCCAGCCCGAAGGAGCAGTCAAGTTCGAGCTCGCGGTCCAGCTTCGCGATCTGGTCCGTGTTCAGCACGCTCGTCGCGAGACGGCGCGTGTCCTCGGCCGTCAAGGGCGAGTGCTCTACGGGTAGCAGCACTCCGTCGACGCGGATGCGCGGCGGGCTGGCCTCCGAAAGGTGAAGGTCCGATCCACCCTGACGCACCATCAGCGCCAGGAGTTCTTCCATGGTGATCATTAGGGATTCCTGACTTTAAGTAGGGAACGCCCCAGACATCGGATGCCCAGGGAGTCGGACCTGAGACCCGAATCCGGTTCTTCCGCATCCACGCGAATCTCCTGGATCTGGCACCCGGAAATATCTTCCGCCCGGCCCTGGACAGGACGGCCAAATCAACAGGGGCGCTCACCTTGGTGAACGCCCCTGCTCGGACTCGCAGCCCTCCGAAGACGGAGGGTTCCCGTTACTAGCTGCCTGACGGCTGTCAGTCGTCGTGATGCTTGCCGCGCGTGGCGAGGATCTTCTGTTGCTCGCCAGCCGGCATCGGCGCATAGGCGGAGAACTTCATACTAAAGCTTCCCTCGCCTGCAGTCTGTGACTTCAGGTCCCGGTGATAGGTCTGGACCATCGCGAGCGGCACTGTGGCGGTGATGATCGTGATCGCGCCACCTTCCTCGTTCGCCTGATCCACCACGTGGCCCCTGCGGTGACTGGTGATGTCGCTGAAGATCGCGCCGGCGTCATCCGTCGGGACATGGATCTCGAGCTCCATCACGGGCTCGAGCAACACTGGCCCGGCCTTCGCGAAGCAATCGCGGAAAGCTCCGCGCGCCGCCATCTTGAAGCTGGCCTCATCCGAGTCGACCGCGTGGAACTTGCCGTCGTAGAGTTCGATCTCGAGATCGATGACCTTGCCCTCGGTCAGAATGCCCTCGCCCGCGATCTCGCGCACCCCTTTCTCGACCGCCGGGATCAGGTTGCGCGGAATCGAACCGCCCACAACCGCGTCCTTGAAGACGATCCCCTCGCCGGAGGAGAGCGGCCGGATGCGCATGAAGCACTCGCCGAACTGGCCGCGCCCGCCACTCTGCTTCTTGTGGCGATGGTGGCCGTCAGCGTTCTTCGTGACGCTCTCGTGATAGGTGATGCGCGGAATCGACGTCTCGGTCTCGACGCCGTAACGTCGCTTCAAACGGTCGAGCATGACATGCAGGTGCAGGTCGCTCATGCCGTGGATGACGAGCTCGTGCGTCTCCGCGTCGTGGTCCACGAGGAAGGTCGGATCCTCGGCGGTGAGCTTGTGCAGAGCCTCTCCGATCTTCTGCTCGTCAGCGCGCGATTTCGGCGCAACGGCCAGAGCCACCATCGGGGTCGGAACCGCGGGCGTGCGCAGATCGGGGATATCGTCCGGCGTCAGGCCAAAGCAGTCCCAGCAGGCGACATTCTCGACCTTCGAGAAGGCGATCAGGTCGCCCGGCCCGGCCGACTCGATAGGTTCACGCTTCTTGCCAACGAGCCTGAAGAGCCCGCCCAGCTTCTCCGGCTTCTCCGAGCCCTTGCCCACGATGGCCGCCGAGGCATCCAACGTTCCGCTGACGATGCGTGCCAGGCACACGCGACCGACATGCGGATCGCTCATCACGCTGAACACGGTCCCCTTCAGGGTGGCGGATGCATCGCCCGCAGCGTCGCCACCGTCCGAATCCACCACCGGGATCATGTCGGGCGAGGGAGCAAAGCGGCTCAGGAAATCGAGTACTGAGTCGACCGCCGTGTCATCCATCGGGTTGCACACGAGGACAGGCACGACCGTTCCGGTCGCGATCGCGTGCGGCAGTATCTCCTCGAGCTGATCTTCGGTCACCTGTTGTGAATCGAGGTACTCCATCAGCAGGTCTTCGTCGGTGCAGCCGTCCATGATGCGGTCCTTCAGAGGCTGGCACCACTCGCTGTCCGCATCGGTAATCGTGCGCAGCACCTCGGAGAAACCCGGACCGCTGACATTCGGCAGGCGCACGGGGACACAGACGCGGCCGATCTTGTCGCGTAGATCGGCAACGATCTGATCGAAGTCGGCGTTCTCGACGTCGACGTGCGTCACGATGATGGCACGACCGCGGCCGAGCGCACTCGCGGCGGCCATCTTCGTGCGCAGGTTGAACGTAACGCCGCTGGTGCAGCTGACGACGCCGACGACGAGGTCTGCGGCGAACATGCTCGACTGCACCTCTCCCCGGAATTCCGGATACCCGGGGGTGTCCATGAAGGTCCAGTTCTGGTCACCCCACTGGGCCCAGACGCTGGCCATCTGCAGCGTGTGTTGCTTCTCCTGCTCCTCCGGCTCGTAGTCACAAATACTCGTCTTGTCAGCAACCGACCCCTTTCGCGCCGAGGCGCCGGTCAAGAACGCCAGGGCGTCTACCAGCGTGGTCTTTCCGGAGGAAGGGTGACCGACGAATGCGATGTTACGTGCAGAGGCTGGGCGACTCATGAGTGACGTGTAGCGGGTCTATGGAAAATTCAAAGGCCCCAGCCACGCGTTCTCGATCGAGGTGGGGCCGCACGGTCCTCCATTCTACTCCCGCACCCCCAACCTTGGCAAAAGGGCCCGTAACCCCTGTCCTCGGCCCCCCCCACGGGCAGCCCGAACACCGCTCACGCCCCCCCGCGACAGACGTGGGCCCCGTTGTGCTGAGCGCGCAACCACAGAGCAGCTCACGGGGGCCTGGTAGCGTTACGCAGACCCGCACACCCCGCGAGCAGCCCCGGGGCCAGCTCGCGGTTGGCCGGCACCGGGTGCGACAAACTAACGGCGTGGGTCGGCGCGGCGCGCGCCTCGCGAGCGATCAGAGGCTCTCGTGAATCACGATCTCGACACGCCGATTGCGGGACTTGCCCTCGGCGTTGTCGTTGCTGGCGATCGGTCGGTACTGGCCATGCCCGACGACCACAAAGCGCTCGTCCGGAACCTCGCACTGCTCGACCAGGAAGGTCAGGACCGCCACCGAACGCTCGAGCGAGAGAGCTCGGTTCGACGCGAAATCGGAGCGCTGGATGGGGTCGGAATCGGTGTGCCCTTCGACGTGGAAGATCTCCGTCGTGAACTCGGACTTGAGCCGTGCGGCGACCGCTCGCAATGCAGTCTCGCCCGAACTTGAAAGCTCGGCCTTGCCCGACTTGAAGGCGATGACCGACGGCAGGATGATGACCATCTGGCCATCGCGTGTTCCGTAGTCCAGGCCGAGATCATCGAGCTCCGGAAAGGCCGACGAAGGCGCCACGGCCATGGGTTGCTCGGTCAGGCGCAACGCAGCATCGCTGAGGGACACCTCGAGATTCTCGCGTTCTGCCGCGAGAGTCTGGATGCGCTCCTTCAGGCGTGCGCGCTCCTCACGCAGCTGACGAATCTCCGCGTCGCGATCGAGGACAGAGCCACGCAGCCCTGCGTTGGACGCGCAGCCGGTGGAGAGCAAGGTACATGTGAGAAGGCCCGCCAGGGCGCTGCTGATCTTGAGTCGGTTCATCGATTCCCCTTCTGGTCGTCTGAGCGAGGTCACTGCGCCACCACGTCCCGATTCGACGACGAAATCAGGGCAGGAGCGTCAGGACATCATTCCAATACAGCAGCGTGATTCCAATGCCCAGGGCCAGGTATGGTCCGAATGGCAGGTAACGGCCGGCGATCCGGGCGATGGCGAGCGATCGGCCCCAGGGGTCGCGGCGGCCGCGCTGGGCCGCCCGGGACCGAGTGATCCACAGAAACCGCAGCATGTTCGCCACCCCGGCGATGGAGGCCACGCAGGCCGCGATCATCAGGGCCGCCAGGGCTCCACCCGGGCCCACGAAGCCGCCCCCGGCCGCCAGCAGCTTGACGTCGCCAAAGCCCATGGCCTCGACCTTGTAGACCTTGGTCCCGATCCACCCGATCAGCCACAGGATCCCGCCCCCCACCAGCAGCCCGGCGAGAGACGTGAGCAGGGAGCCGAAACGGCCGACCTCGGGGCCCTCCGACACGACATTGGCGATCCAGCTCTCGGCGTGCAGCTCGGGCAGCAGCAGGCAGCAAATGGGAGCCACGACCATTCCACCGATCGAGACCTCGTCCGGGATCTCGAAGCAGTCGAAGTCGACGAAGGTGGCCACGAGCAGCCCTGCGAGCACCACGAAGCGCACCAGAGCCAGGGCCCAGCGCTCGAGGCTGACGGGCATCCCCTCCTGCAGCATCGAGCTCAGCACGACGAGGCCCAGCACGGCGGTCAACACCTCGACCAGCGGGTAACGAATAGGGATGGGCCAGGCGCAATGCCGGCAGCGGCCACGCTGTACGAGCCAGGACAGGAGCGGGACGTTCTCGGACCAGCCCAGCTGGGTCCGGCACTTCGGGCAACGCGATCGTCGCGGGTGGGAGACCGTCTCGTCCTCCAGCGGGAGGCGATGGATGGCCACGTTCAGGAACGACCCGATGAACAGGCCCATGACCCCGCCCCAGAACAACACAAAGCCCACGGGCACGGAGGCCTGCATCAATTACCTTCTCCCAGCGCTTCTTCGTCCCAGGTCAGTCGCACAAAATCAACGAAGGGCGGGTCCCAGATCGGACCTGGCTGCACACCCAGTTCGATGAGCACCCGGATCGGACCCATTCCGTCCAGTAGACGTGGATCGTCCACCGCGCTCTCGAACAGGAGAGGATTCTGGGCCGGGAGATAGCGCACGCGCCAGCTACCGGCGCGTGCCTGCCCGCCAGCCTGGGCCGAGAGCCAGCGCGCCGCACGCCCGACGTTCGGGACCGGCGAAGATACCGCCGCGTAGTGCAGTGGCACCTTGAGAGTGTTGATTGTGGGCGAATCGAGCACCAGGCTTGCGACACTCGCCTGGCCCTTCAGACGCAGACCGCCGCCGCCGCCGAGTAGCCACAGCTCCTGCGCTCGCGCCTGGACCTCGCCCTGAATCCGCAGGCGGCCACCGGACACGAGCAGCAAGGGCGTGTCCACTCGGATGGCCCCGGTCACGACCAGATCGCCGCCGGCGATCACGACCGTCCAGTCCTCGTCCTGCGCCGCGACCCGCTCGAGCCAGGCAGAGAGCTCCTGGCTCAGTTCGCTCAGATCCTCGGCCAGTCCGGTCGGACCGGCAGCACTCCCGTAGGAGCCCTCGCGGATGAGATCGCCGCGGATCTCGATCTTCCCCTGCGCGCGGATCACCCGCAGCCCGCGTCCTGGGGACAATCGACAGGTTCGGTCCAGACTGAGTCGGGTAGCGTGAACGTCGGCGCGTGCCTCTTCCGCTGCCAGCACCACGGACCCGTCCGCGCCGGATCCAGCGGCGGCCGGATAACGGACGCGCACCTGCCCGTCCGCACGCCAGTAGGCGCTACCGTCCGAACCGGGCACCTCGATCGGTGAGAAGCGATCGTCGTCCAGAAACGAGAAGAAGAGACCCCCGCGTCCCTCGACGCTGGTCTCCTCGACGACCTCGATCTGCTGGCCGAGACTCACCCCCCACGGGCGCCAGACCGGGTTTCCGCCAAAGTCCTGCAGGCGCAGATCCGGATCGAGGCGCAGCTGGTAGAGCCCTCGCTCGAGGGTGCTGTGCGGGATCACCTCGATGACCGCGCACACATCGCCCAGGGGGGACTCGCCCACATCGTGATTGGCTCGAAAGCGAGTATGCACGCTGACCGCCCGGCCATTCCCGTGCAACGTGAAGTCCTCATCGAACAACGTCGAGGGATCCAGGGGCTCGCGACAGACCAGGAAGAGCGAGTCGCGCATGCCAACGCGAACGCGCCCGGCACTGGAGCTCTCGGAAGACCGACCGGGGAAGCTCAGCACACCCGGCTCATCGAAGGCGTGTCCCTGTCCCTCGAACGACATCAACCTGAGCATGTCGCCGGTGCCCGGGGTGGCGTCATCGAATACAAAGCCTCCGCGCTGGTCCGACACGGCGACCGTACGGAAGCCCCAGGTGAAGGACGATCCGAGCGGCGCGCCGCCCACGGCACGGATACCGTCCAGCTGCGGGAAGCCGGTGATCCGTACCTGATAGGTGGTCCCGGGACGGTAGCCGCCGCCGGAGAGGTCGCCCGCGAGCACGGGGCTCGGTTGAAAGCGCACCATGCGGCCCGTCACGCGCCAGCGCCCGTGCGCCTCACGCCCGTCGGCGTCCACGACCTTCAACGCCTCGCTCGTGACCGTGCTCAGATCGACCGGTCGTGAGAAGGTGAAGATCAGGTCTTCGTTGAGATAGACCCCATCTGTGCTCTCGGGCTGGATGCGCTCCAGCCGCAGGGTACGCGGCACGACGGCCGGGCGACTGCACCCGAGCGCGGCCAGCGCCCAGCAGCACGCGCCCCACTTCACGGCCCGAGCGAACGCTCGCCTGTTCGGATTGCACGCCACGGCGGGTATTGAACCAACTCGCCGGGCCCGGATGGAAGCCTCGGCACCCGGGAGCCGGGGAGAATCAGAGACGTTCTTGCCAGCCCCCCGTAGAACTCGCCTGGCCCCCCCCCCTGGCGCCACCCGGATCGATCGGGCTTCAGTAGTCCAGCTGGATGCGGAGGTGCTCCAGAGCCGGGCGTGGAGTGCTCAGGTCGACACCTCCACCGGCCGAAGTGTTCAGGTCGAAGCGCACGCGAAACCTGACGAAGTCCCAGTTCTGCGCGTTCAGGTCCGAGATGTCGCCGGTGAAGCCATTGACACCGCCCATGCCCATGCCATCGCCTTGCTCGCTGTAGGCCAGCGTCGGGTTCGGATCGCCGACAGCGTCCTGGTCGGTCGCATCGAATGTGATGATGATGTCGGCCACATCCGGTAGCTCGTCTTCCGCCCCGGAGGTCGTCACGCGCATGAACGTCGGCACGTAGCTCACCAGCGTCGCCCCCGCGGACTCGAAGTCCGAGAGCAAGCCGCCCGCCGTCAGCACAGTCACTCGCAGCTGATCGCCCGCCGAGTCGTACTCGGCCGACGCCACGCTAAAACGCTGTTCATTGTCGGGATCGACGCTGTCCACGAGCTTCAACACCAGCTGGCGGTTCAGCGCAGCGTTGCGCTTGTATACGTCGTCTGCGCCGGTGAGCGCGGATGCGTCCAGCACCATGGTCGCACCGCCGCTGCTCGGATCGATGTAGGGCAAGGTCGGTGACGCCCCCAGCGCATCGGGTCCGATCACGGGAACGAGCAGATCCACGTCGGTGTCGGTACGCAGGATGCTCCCCGACGGGTCCGTCCCTGCGAAGCGCAACAACACCTGCTCGTCGGGCAGGAAGCTCCCCGGATTGCCCGGGTCAGGCGTCAGCCGGCCGTGACCCAGCCGGATCCACTGGCTCTGTGCGATCGACTCCGATCCGAAGAAGGGCAGCAGGAAGCCCACATCATCGAGGTTCTCCCATCCAACCGGGGGCGGCATCATGGCCCGGGTCACATCGAGATCCACGCCGTAGATCTCCCCCGACAGCTGTTGCCCGGGAAACCTCAGGTTCACCTCTGGCGAATCCACATGCAGCTGGATGAGTCCCGGTCCGCCATCGCCGCCACCGCCGGGCGGGCTGCCAACGGGCGGGCCTGGTATGAGCAAGTAGCACAGATCGTCGATCGGCGGCACGCGCAGCTGTGCACCACTCGGGAATGTCAGCTCCACGCGATCGCGCGCAATGGCGTCGCAGCTCCAGTGCGCCGTGCTCGGGCGGTCGCTCCTGCCCGGACCACCCCGACCGCCCAGGGCACTGAGCGGGCGCCGCGGATGCTCCTCGGGCGCATTCCCCATGAGGTCCTCGTCGTCATAGAAAGGACCCGTGAAGTTTCCAGCCGTGGTGATCGAGATCTGGTTTGCGCTGGAGAGCACGATGTGCCCCCCGGATCCACCACCGGAGCCGCCACCGACGCGGTTGAAGAAGTTCGTGTTCTCACCACCGCCGCCCTTGCCGCCATCCGCGATGATCTGGCCCCCCTCGAAGACGAGGATGTCTCCGATCGCGAGGATTGTCAGGGATCCGCCACCGCCGCCGCCGCCAGATCCCTTCTCGTCGCCCGTGTTCAAGAAGGGCACCCCTGGGAAGGATTCCGACTTCACCGCGTCGCCCCCCGCACCACCGCCCGCTCCAGCCCACGTGCGCTCCAGCTCACCGCGGATCAAGCGCTCAGTGGACTCGCCCGGGTCGACAATCAGCGAACCGTAGAAGTCGTTCTCATCGATGGTATCGAGAAAAGGGAAGGGCCCCATCTCGCCACCCTTCGTGTGCGCATTCTGGCTCACCGCTCCGGTGCCGACCCCTTCCCGTCCACCGTCGAACCCGGGCTCCGCGTCCAGGCCCTGCAGCGTCTGGCACAGGACCATGTGCAGCTCGGGCGGCGTCCCGTCGTCGAACAGTGGATAGAAGACATCGTGGCCCAGGCGCCCGCCGCCGCCGCCACTCCCGCGGCGCGAGTTGAAATGGCCCGGGTGGTACGTGCTCTCGCCCCCCTGACCTCCGCCGCCCGGCAGGGCAAAGGCACCGAAGCCGTTCCCGCCGCGCGGTGTCGACTGCGTGGTCAGGAAGCTACCGGTGCCGCCCTTGCCGCCACCTGCCCGACCGACGCCCCCGGGTTCGGGGATGTTCGTGGTATTGAGCGTGCCTACCCCGATGCTCGCGCCACCCGTAGCGACGAGCTCTCCGTGGATCTCCACGGTGCCCGAAGCGAGGATTGTCACGGGATTGGGCCCCTGGAACAGCACCTGAGAACTGGCCGGGATGTAGACGTTGCGCACGTCAATCAGCCCGTTGAGAACCAACTGTTCGCCCGTGATCGCGCCATCGCCGCCCTCGATCCGGGCCAGAATCGTATCCAGCGTTATCTGCGTGCCAGGCCGCACGATCCAGTCGAACGTCCCGTTGGTCCCGCCGGATCCGGTAAACGCGAAACCGGCCGTCAGCTTGCCCTGCTCCCAGTCCGCCCGCGGCAGGGCCAGGGGCGCATCCTGGTCCTCGATCGACCCCGCCCCGTCACCACCGACCAGGAAGGACTCCAGGACTTCGTCCACATCGCGACTCGGGTCGGCGACACCGGCGTGATGCACCAGACTCGTGGTCATGTGGCCGAAGTCTGTGCGATCGCTGGTGCTGTCATTGCCCGCCAGGTCCGCGAATCCCGCCGTAAGGTTGATGCGCAGGCTGGCCCCCTGGGGCAGCACGCCGATCGGAGTGAGCCGCAGTACCGAGCCGGTATCGGTGCAGTTCGCCACGAGCTCGACGCGCGTGGCCAGCGCGATCCAGCGTGCATCCGGATCGGCGATGCGCGGATCCTCATACTCGAGCCTCACGCGGCTCGAATTGATGTTCGACTCACTGGCCTGGACCGGTTGGTTCAAGTGCAGCACCACTGCGACCTGGTTCGCCGTGACACTGTAGTGATTCAGCGGAACGGGAAACGGGTTCCCCATGTCATCGCGTGGCAACTCCCCAAGCTGGCTCGCCGCGAGCTCGAAGTAGACGCGGTTGGCGGGATCCCCACCCAGCTCCAGGTAGGTCGCGTTGACCTCATCGGACTCGATCCCCGCGGCTCCTCGCAGTCGAACCGCGGGAGGCCCGGGCACTGGGTCCTGGAACACCTGCTGGGCGTTGAGCGAATCGGGAGTCGTGAAAGTGACCGACCGGCCCACCTCGAGCGGAGAGCCATCCGTCGCGCGAACACTCAGACCGTCCCCATTACTCGAAGCGACCGAGAGCGTGTACACAACCCCACCGGGCAGGAGCCCCGCGTCCGAGTTGTCGGACAACGTGGGGCAGGCTGGCTGGAATCGAACGCGCTGCGCTTCGATGCTACCGTCCAGGTTGAGCCCCTGGGAAAAGAGCCCCGTCGCCGGGCGCCCGGACGTATCCGCGATGCTGATCGTGTTCAGGTTGACCGTGCTGAAATCCACGTCCGCCGTGAAGGTGACGTCGATCGGCCGGTTGATCTGCCAGAGCTGGTTCGGCTGGACCGAGAAGTTCAGGATCTGAAAGTCGACACCGGACGCCCCACTCGAGCCCCCTGAGCACCCGAGCAGGAGACACCCCAGCAGGGCCCCGATCCAGTCTATCGCTCTGTATTTCATCGCTACGACCCTCGAGACTCCGTCAGGCAAAAGGCCGGGGGGGGCGGAAACGCCCTGCGGGCAGTCCCCCTCCTCGGTGCTGGACACCGCGGCGCTCCTGACGGAATCGATCCTTGTGCGGACGGCTGATCTCAGTAGTCGAGCTGGATGCGCAGATGCTCCAGAGCCGGACGCGGCGTACTCAGGTCCACGCCTCCACCGGTTGCAGTGTTGAGGTCGAAACGCACGCGAAACCGGACGAAGTCCCAGTTCTGGGCGTTCAGATCGGAGATCTCTCCGGTGAAGCCATTGGCCCCACCCATGCCGTCGTCTTGCTCGCTGTACGCCAGGGCCGGGTTCGGCTTGCCGACGGCATCCTCGTCGGTGGCATCGAACGTGATGATGATGTCTGCCGCGTCCGGCAACTGATCGTCGATTCCAGTGGTGTTGACGCGGAAGAACATCGGGATGTAACTCACCTGGATCGTTCCCGCTGCGACGAAGTCCGTGAGGAACCCATCGGCCGTCAGCACCGTGACTCGCAACTGGTCGTTCAGGGAGTCGTAAACGGCCGAGCTGACCGAGAAGCGCAGTACATTATCCGCGTCGGCGCTGTCGACCAGCTGCAGAACCAGCTCCCTGTTAAGGGCAACGTTGCGCTTGTAGACCTCGTCCGCGCCCGCAAGGCCGGCCGCGTCCAGTACCATCACGGCACCGCCACTTGCCGGATCGATGTAGGGCAGCGTCGGCGACGCGCCCAGCGGGTCCGGTCCGATCACCGGCGCAAGCAAGTCCACCGTGGTGCCGGTTCGATCAAGGCTACCGCCCGCATCCGTTCCGCTGAAGCGCAGGAGGACCTGCTCGTCCGCAAGGAAGCCACCGGGGTTCGCCGGGTCCGGCGTCAGCCGGCCATGGCCCAACCGGATCCAGCGACTCTGCGCGATGGACTCCGAGCCAAAGAAAGGCAGCAGGTTGTTCACGCTGTCGAAATCGGTCCACCCAACAGGCGGCGGCATGGTCGCTCGGGTCACGTCCAGGTCCACGCCATAGATCTCTCCGCCCAGCTGCTGACCGGGAAAGAGCAGGTTCACCTCGGGCGAGTCCACGTGCAGCTGAATAAGGCCAGGGCCTCCATCGCCACCACCGCCCGCAGGGCTTCCCGGCGGAGGGCCAGGAATCTGTCCGAAGCAGCCTTCATCGAGGGGCGGCACCCGGATCTCCCCGCCATTCGGAAAATCCAGATCCAGTCGATCCTCAGGGATCGCGTCGCAGTTCCACTTCTTGTTCATCGGGAAGTCCTCTCTACCGGGACCTCCGCGGCCGCCCACCGCGCTGATAGCGCGCGCCGGGTGCTCGAGGTTGCTGCCACCATCGATCGACGGATCCTGGTAGAAGGGTCCCGTGTGCTCGCCCATCGAGGTGATCGAGATCTGGTTGGCGCTCGAGAGCACGATGTGCCCGCCCGATCCACCGCCCGCGCCACCACCGACGCGGTCGAAGAACAGGCTGTTCTCACCGGCACCTCCCTTGCCGCCATCCACGTCGATCCGGCCGCCCTCGCCGACGATGATGTCGCCGATCGCGAGGATCGTGATCGAACCACCGCCCCCTCCGCCGCCAGAACCTTTCTCATCACCCGTGGGCAGGAACGGAACAAGCGGGAATGTGTCCGATTTCACCGCGTCGCCGCCAGCACCACCGCCTCCTCCGGCCCACGTCCGATCGAGTTCGCCTCGCACCAACCGCTCCGCCGGACCTCCGGGGTCGATGATCAGCGAACCAAAGAAGTTGTTCTCCACGTCATTGTCCAGGAAGGGCAACGGCGCCATGACCCCGCCCATGGCGCGCGCAGTCTGGCTGATGGCGCCCGTGCCGGCGGCCGGCAAGCTGCCGTCGAAGCCGGGCTCAGCGTCCATGCCCTGCCGTGTTTGACACTGGACGAAGCGCCTCACGGCCGGGTTCGCGTCGTCGAAGAGCGGGTAGTACACGTCAGGACCGAGTCGTCCGCCGCCGCCGCCTGCGCCGCGCCGCGCGTTCTTGATGGTCGCGTGGTAGCTGGTCTCGCCGCCACCCCCGCCCCCGCCCGGCTGCCCGAACGCACCGAAGCCCGGTCCACCGCCAGGGGTCGACTGCGAGGTGAGGAAGCTGCCCGTTCCGCCCGTGCCCCCACCAGCTCGGCCTGCGGCGCCAGGCTCGGGCACGTTCGCGGTGCCGAGCGTACCGACGCCCAGGCTATCGCCGCCCGAAGCCACCAGCTCGCCTTGAATATCGACCGTGCCGGAAGCCAGGATCGTGACGGGATTCGGCCCCTGGAACAGGACCTGGGAGCTGGCCGGGATGAACACGTTGCGCACATCGATCATCCCGTTGAGAACGAGCTGTTCGCCCGTGATCGCTCCGTTGCCGCCTTCGATTCGCGCCAGGACCGTATCCAGGGTGATCTGCACGCCAGGTCGGACGATCCAGTCGAACGTGCCGTTGGTACCACCTGTGCCGGTGAACGCGAATCCCGCGGTAAGCTGGCCGTCATCCCAATCCGCTCGCGGCAGGGCCAGGGGCGCGTCCAGGTCCTCGATCGACTCGGAGAGCGCGCCACCGACGAGGAAGCTCTCCAGGATCTCGTCCGCGTCGCGGGTCGAATCCGCGGTACCCGGATTGTTGACCAGAGTCGTCACCATGTGCGCAAAATTGGTGCGGTCGCTGACACTGTCGTTGCCCGCGAGGTCCGCGAATCCAGCGGTCAGGTTGACGCGCAGGTTCGCCCCCTGCGGCAGGACGCCGATCGGCTCCAGGCGAACCACGGAACCGGTCTCTGTGCAGTTCGCCGTAAGCTCGACCTCCGTCGCCAGGGCCACCCAGCGCTCATCCGGATTCGTGATACGCGGGTCCTCGTACTCGAGCCGTACGCGCGCCGAGCTGATGTTTGCGTCGCTCGCCTCGATCGGCTGATTCAGGTGCAGGACCACCGCGATCTGGTTGGCGATCACGCTGTAATGGTTGAGGGACACCGGGAAGGGGTTGCCCATCGAGTCCCGGGGCAACTCGCCGATCTGGCTCGCGCTCAGCTCGAAGTACACCCGGTTGTCCGGATCTCCACCGAGCTCAAGGTAGGTCGCGTTGACCTCGTCGGGACCGATACCCGCTGCGCCGCGCAGGCGCACCGCGGGCGGTCCGGGCACGGGATCCTGGAAGATCAGCTGAGAGATCGGGGAGTCAGGGGTCGTGAACGTGACCGCGCGCCCGTTCTCCAGGGGAGTACCGTCCGTCGCGCGGACGCTCAGGCCATCGGCACCGGCCCCCGCCACCGACAGCGTGTAGATCACGCCGCCCGGCAACAGACCCGCATCCGAATTGTCCGAGAGCGTCGGGCACGCCGGTTGGAACCGCACGCGCTTCGTATCCGTGCTCCCGTCAGCATTCAGCGCGAGGGTAAACAGTCCGGTCGCCGAGCGCCCGGCCGTGTCCCCGATGCGGATGGTGTTCAGATTGACCGTGCTGAAGTCGACGTCAGCCGAGAAGCCAACCTCGATCGGCCGGTTGATCTGCCACTCCTGGTTGGGCTGAACCGAGATCTCGACGATCTGGAAATCCGTACCGCCGCCGGTACCCGAGCCGCCCGAACATCCGAGCAGAAGGCTGCCCACGACGGTCGTCATCCAGAATCCAACACGGCCCATTGCTGTGGTTTTCATAGCTGCTGTCCTCGAGGCTTGGACGCCAAGATCTCGCACGGGGCGTTCCCCGCGTGATCACCTGCTCCCCGTGTGGGAGTCATCGGCGATCTTCCATTGATTCAAATCGTCTACGCTCGCGTGTTGATTAGTAGTCCAGCTGAATCCGCAGGTGGTCCAGCGACGGCTGTGCGGTGTCCGGGTCGAGCGATCCGCCCCCCGCATTCAGGTCAAACAGCACCCTGAACCGGACGAAGTCCCAGTTCTGAGCGTTGAGGTCCGTGATCTCTCCGGTGAAGCCAAGGACGTCCCCCATCCCCATGCCGTCGTCCTGCTCGCTATATGCGAGAGTCGGATCCGGGTCACCCACCAGGTCTTGCAATGTTGCGTCGAAGGTGACGGTAACGCCCGTCCCAGCTGCCAGCTGGTCCGAGAGGCCGGCGGTCGCAACCCTGAAGAATGTGGGCACGTAGCTCACCTGTGTGGTGCCTGCAGCAACGAAGCCCAGCAGGGAGCCGCCCGCTGTCGAGACCGTCACGCGCAATTGATCATTGATGGCGTCGTACTGCCCCGAAAGCACCTGGAACCGCTGCTCGTTGGCGGCGTTGGCACTATCCACCAGACGCAGAACGAGCTGCTGGTTCAACGCGGGGTTGCGCTTGTAAATATCGTCGCCGCCCGCCAGTCCCGATGCATCGAGCACCATCGTGGCACCGCTGCTGGCCGGGTCGATGAACGGCAGCGCCGGTGACGCACCGAGCGGATCCGGCCCGATCACAGGGTTGAGCAGATCGATGTCGACACCGGTGTGCTCCACATCACCCGCGGCGTCCGTGCCGGCGAATCGTAGCGACACCTGACGGTCGGCCAGGAAGTTCCCGGGCGCTGCCGGATCGGGGTTGAGACGCCCCAGGCCGATGCGGATCCAGCGGCTCTGTGCAACCGAGGTGGCTCCGAAGAAGGGCAGCAGGATGTCCGCCCTGTCGAAGTCGCTCCAGCCCACCGGCGGCGGAGCCATGGACCTCGTCACATCCAGATCGACCCCGTAGATCTGGCCCGCCGTCTGCTGGGCCGGGAAGAGCAGGTTGGTCGCCGGCGAGTCGACGTGCAGCTGGATCAGCCCCGGTCCGCCGTCTCCGCCGGTTCCCGGTATCGACCCGTTGGGGATACCTCCGAGGTCGTCGAAGCAATCCTGCCCCACGGGCGGAACGTCGATCGAAAGACCCCCGGGGAACGCCAGCTCGAGACGATCCAGCGGAATGCCGTCGCAGCGCCAGCTCGTCGGGCCGGCGGGTCGCCCACCGCCCACATCATCCATGCCGACGCCTCCCTGCCCGCCGAGAGCGCTGAGCGCGCGTGCGGGATGGTTGTCGGTGGAGTTGGAGTCACGGTAGAAGGGGCCGGTCGCTGCAGCAGCCGAGGTGATCGAGATCTGCCCGGCGCTCGCCAGGAGAATGTGGCCGCCGGAGCCACCGCCGGAGCCGCCCCCGACATGGTCCTGGAAGTTGGTGTTCTCTCCGCCGGCGCCGCGTCCACCGTTGGCGGTGATGCGCCCACCTTCGGGAAGCGTGATGTCACCCACCGCAGTGATCGAGATGGAACCGCCGCCGCCGCCGCCGCCAGCGCCCTTCTCGTCGCCGGTCTCCTCGAAAGGGACAAGCGGGAACGAGTTCGAGGTAACCGCATCGCCGCCGGCGCCGCCACCGGATCCGGCCGAGATACCGGTCAGCTCGCCGGCCACGAGGACCTGCTCCATGCTCACGGGATCGAGCCTGAGCATCGAGCCGTAGAAGTTGTTGTCATCGTCCCCATCCGTGAACGGGAACGGACCCATGTCGCCGCCTACGGCGCGATCGTTCTGACTGACCGCACCGGTGCCCAGCGGCCCACCGCCGAAGCCCGGCTCCGCGTCCATTCCGATAAGGGTCTGGGTCTGCACGAAGCGCATGTCCGTCGGCGCCCCCTGGATGGGCCGCAGATGGAGGATGTCGGGCCCGAGCCGCCCGCCCCCACCGCCTGCACCGCGTCGATCGTCCTTGGCCGTCGGGTGGAAGCCCGTCTCGCCCCCACGCCCACCGCCATTGGGAAGCCCGAAGGCCCCGAAACCATTGCCGCCACGCGACGTCGACTGCGAGGTCAGGAAACTACCGGTGCCGCCATTGCCGCCACCGGCTTGCCCGATGGCACCGGGCTCGGCCTCGTTCGTGGTGTCGAGGGAAACGACGCCGTCGCTCGAGTCGCCCGAAGCGACGAGCTCGCCCTCGATGATGACCGACCCTGAAGCCAGGATCTTGACCGGGTTGGGTCCCTGGAACACGACCTGTGCACCGGGGAAGATGCGGATATTGCGCACGTCGATCAGACCGTTCACGACCGACTGAGTTCCCGTCGCGGCGCCGTCGCCACCGGTGATCTCACCCGAAACGGTGTTCACGACGACCTGAGCTCCCGGCGCAACGATCCAGTCGAATGAACCGCCGCTGCCCTCGAACGCGAAGCTGGCCGTCAGCTTGCCGCCCTCCCAGCTGGCGCGCGGGGTCGTGATCGGCGTCTCCACGTCCTCGATCGACCCGTCCACGGAGCCTCCCACGAGGAAGGTCTCCAGGATCTCGTCAGCGTCGCTGGTGGGGTCCGCGGCACCCACGTTGTCCACGAGGGTCGTGGTCATGAGCGCGAAGTTGGATCGGTCCGTGAAGCCGGCGTTGCCCGCCAGGTCCGCGAACTCGGCGCCCAGGTTGACGCGCATGTTGGCCCCCTGGGGCAACACCCCTACCGGGGTCAGGCGCAGCACCGAGCCCGTGTCGATACAGTTCGAAACCAGCTCGACATCGGTAGCGACCGTGACCCATTGGGCATTCTGGTCCGCGATGCGCGGATCATTATATTCGAACCTCACGCGACGACCGTTGATGTTGGACGTCGTGGCATCCACCGGTTGGTTCAGGTAGAGAACCACCGCCACGCCCTCCGTAGGAACGCTGTAGGGGTTGAGCGGCACCGGGAACGGGTTCCCCATCGCGTCCCGCGGCAGCTCGCCAAACTGGTTCGCTGCGAGCTGGAAATACACGCGGTTGGCCGGGTCACCGCCGAGCTCGAGGTAGGTCGCGCTGACCTCGTCGACGGCGATACTTCCACTGCCTCGCAGCCGCACGCTCGGCGCGCCGGGGACAGGATCCAGGAAAATTTCCTGCGGATCCGTCGAGTTAGGTGTCTGGAACGTCACCGAGCGGCCCTGCTCGAGCGGCGCACCCGCGGACGAGCGCACGCTGATGCCCTGGTTCGTGCTGCCGACCACGAAGAGCGTGTAGAACGCCCCACCCGGTAGCAGGCCCGCGTCCGAGTTGTCATCAAGCGTCGGGCAAGAGGGCTGGAACCGTACGCGACGGGGGTCCGGGCTCCCGTCGGAATGGGCTGCCAGACTGAAAGAGCCCGATGCCGGACGACCGGACAGGTCCGCAATCTGAATCGTGTTCAGACTGACCGTGCTGAAGTCCACGTCCTCGGTGAAGGTCACCTCGATCGGCCGGTTGACCTGCCAGACCTGGTTGGCGTCGACCGAGATGTCCTGGACCCGGAAGTCCCCATCCCCGACACCTCCACCACTGGAGCCAGAGCACGCGGCGAGAAAGCCGCTAAGGACGATCATCGCCCTGAGGCCTACGGCGCCAGACGCACTTCGACGTTTGCAGCCAAGGGATTGGTTACGGGCATTCCTGGATTCGGCTTGTCCTGCTCGTTGCATCATTCGGTCTGGGGGGGGGGCAGTCTGAACTTCAGGGGGGGGATGAAGTAGGGACGGACCCTACTCCCAGGAGATCGCCACAGCGGACAACGTGGGCACGAGCCCCGTCACCGTGTTGGAGCCGAAGCTCACTCGTATCTGGTAGTACTGAGCACCGTCGATTCCGAGCGGATCCTGGTCGGCGTCGGGGTTGGCCTCGTTCCACACGTCGTCGCCGCCCAGGAACTCGATCGGGACGTTGGAGTTAATCAGATCTCGACGGTCGTCGTTCCCGCCGCACGTCGTCACCGGGGGCTCCAGCAAGAACTCGTAAAAGTTCCCGTAGGCGTCGAGGCTCAGGGCGTTGAAGCGCGGATCGTTCGCCTCATCGCCGGGGGGCGCATCGGCGATGGCGAGCGCACCACGGAACGCTAGCTCGACGGTTGTCCCGGAGGGCTGGTCCTGGGACCGGGGCTCGAAAACCGGCTGGCTGAACTGGGGAGACAGGAACGTCCCACCGGTGGGGTCCGTCACCTCGAACCAGACCGAGACCGAACGGCTCACCCGGACGACCATATCGATCGCACCGTAGTAAACGACAGGATCCTGACCGGGGCTCGGCGCGCCGTTCATGGCCGGGTTGAAGCCTCCATTGGCCCTTTCTTCAAGGTCCGGGTCGACCGTGACGACCACGCTACCGGCCGCAAATCCGCCGACCGAGAAGGCCCGGAAATACGGCTTGCGCGAGGAGTTCACCGCGAAGGCGACATCGAGCGAGTTGTTGCCCAGCGCATCCGCCGCGGCCGGATAGCAACGGTGCTCGATGAGCAACGGCAGGCCGATCGTCTGGACCTCGCTCTCGTTGTACATGCAGTAACGGTCGAGCCCGGCGGCGGCGACGGATTCGGGGTCGACCCCATTACCGTTGTTTCCAGCGCGGCCCTGGATCGTGGTGTCACGCCAGGTGTACAGGATCGGGTCGTTGCTGGGATTCGTGTTCATCGGCCAGGGCAGCATCAAGGTACCCGTAGCGGTCCTGAACGCGTTTCCGGGATCGATCGTGTAACCCTGGTCTCGCGGGTGAACGATCTTCATCGGCGAGACATTCGGTGTCAGCACCTGCAGCGCGAACGCGGGCGTGAGACCCGTATTGGGGTGGGCCGGGAAGAGGTTTTGCTGGTCGATGACCTCGTCCGGCGCGCGCCAGGAATGACCCAGGCGCATCTCGTATTCGGGGAAAACGTCCGCCGTGATCTGCTCGCTGGCCGGCGCCCAGGCCAGGCCTTCGACATCCACGTTGTAGTTCGTCTGGTCCGTCAACGAGAAGCCCACGTCGATGTACCGGTAGATCTGAAGCAAGCGGCAGCCAAAGGGCGACAGGGGCGTCTGAACACCCGAAGGGAAAGGGTTCATCACCGCGACGACCGGATTCTCGCGGTCCGCCACACCCTGGAAACGCGAGACCGCGCGCGGCCGGATCAATTCGCTCTGCAGGTCGTAGAAGTGCTGACCGTTCCATTCGGGCAGGATCCCGGCGTCGCCACCGAACGGGCTGTCCTCGTCCGGATGTGAGAAGCGCGTGACGCGCCCACCATTGCGCACCGTGAAGGCGGCCGGGTTGAGGTCGAACGCGACCTGGGGTAGCTGGGCCTGGATCCGGTTGCCGGCCAGGTCGCGGGGTGCGAGGTCGCCGCTCCGGAGATTGAAGAAGTAGCGCTCGGCCGTGCCGCTCGTGTGCGCCAGATTGAGGCCCGGGATGAACGAGAAGCTGCGCAAGTCCGGGGTGCGGGAGATGGTGCCGATCACGAACTCGCCCGAAGACTGCGCCGCCGCGACGCGCGTCATGGTCATCGAGTCGAAAGCGGTCACGGAGTCGGGATCCATCGGCTCGCTGAAGCGCAGGCCTACCGTGGCCCCCACCCCGAGATCCTTCGTGGGCTGGTTCGGATCCGCGCCGGCGGGTGCGAACTCGACGAAACACTCGGGCAGCACCGCGTCGGCGACCGAGTCGAAGACGCTCAGGTAGCTGGCGCTACCCATGGCACTCGTGCTCCAGTCCTCCGGACCGGAGAAGTCCGGCGGGTACAGCAGCAGGCGCACGCGCAGGTCGGTCACGAGACCACCGATCGGGCTGCCCGCGTCCTCGATGACCTCGGCGAAGATCCTCGGCTGCACCAGCACGTCGCCGACCTGGGGCGTCCGAGCACATGTGGTCGAGTTGAAGCGCAGCGCCGGGATCGTGAAGATGTTCGACTGGCCGGCCTCGAGCAGCGGCGCTGATTCGATGAACGTTGCCTGGCTGCCGATCAGCTTGGGCGGAGTCTGATCCCGCAGGAACCCATTGAACGGATCGGCGGTGGTCCCTGCGGAACCACCGGCCCTGACGCCGCGCACGATGTCGAGGGTCGGCGACGCCATGTCGGCTGTGCCGTTCTGGGCGATGTCGAGCGAGTGCCCGGACACGTTCCTCAGGATCTCCTCCTGACCGAAGGCGTTGTCGATCTGGGTCGGGATCCGCAGCTCGATGTTCGACAGGTCGACACGGATGCTGGGCGGAAAGCCCAGGCCATTGACCGCGATCGGCGGGTCCACCTCGAACGCGTCGATCTCGGAGACTGCGGCATCAATGATCAAGCGCGTGGAGTAGAAGTCCGACGTCGCGCCCCCCCCCAGGTCCGCGAAGTCACCGTGATTGCGGTCGGCGAAAATGCGCGCCTCGAAGGGCTGCAGCGACGGTGAGCCCGTCAGCAGTCTGACCGTCTCCCCGGACACGAGCGCCGGATCGAGCAGGTCGTTGAACTCCACCACGATGGCCGCGTTGCGCGGCACCATCGTGAATTGCCCGGTGCCACCCGCGCCATTATCGAAGATGGGCGTGCGGTTGATCTCGGCCTGGACGAGCAGATTGAAGAAATCGGCGAGCCCTCCAGGGTTGGTCACATCCCGGAGGATGGTGAGTACCTCGGCGCCCGTGACCGGGTTGACGTCCAGCTCGTAGCGCAACGGATCGTTCACCAACCCGCCCGAGACGACGAAGTCCTCCTGCATCAGGAGCTCTCCCCCGTTCGCGTCGAGACCGAAGACATCCACCAACCGGCCCCATGACATGCTCGTGACAGCCAAGCTCGTGGCCTGCCCACCGAAGCTCGGGACCACCAGAAAAGTCGACCCGTCGGGTCGTGTCGCAAAGCTGCCCATCGCGGGCTGAGTCGCTTCCTGCGAGCTGGATCCGTTACATCCGGCAATCGCCAGCAACGACGCCAATGCGAGCGACCTACCGAGGAGACTGGCTTGACGGAACTGAGTGAAGTCTTGAATCATCTTCTGCGCCGATCGGCCCAAGGGGCCGGTTGGGTTCGCGGGAAGAGAGCGTCTGGACTCTCAGGCCCCCCGCTAGGGGTCCCGCTGAAGGATGGAATTGGGGTGGGAATGGTGCGGCGTCGACCGAGAGGGTACCGGAGACGCGCCTTGGGCGCCTCTCCGTGACCACCAATAATACTATGCTTGGCGCGATCGACCATGATGGACCGGCGGAGTTGGGATCCCCGTCGGGGTGTCCGGCCCTGAAGAGCGCGGACATGGTGCAATTGCAATCCCCGTGCCGCCGACCAGTCCTGAGTCGAAATCCCTTGCTCACAAAGGGGTTACGGGGACGCGTGGCAGACTTTGCGGCCCCAGGAACGTGCTCTGACGACCCAGGAGGGAGCGGAATCGCACACTGGGGGCCCCCGCGAACCGCCACACAACTCCGACGGACTGCTAGCCCGAATAATTCATGAAGACGCGGC
>JBLHKW010000079.1:0-22954 GCA_047618565.1 Planctomycetota bacterium | reverse complement strand
GCGGTGGAGCGGCCGGCGACCGTATTCCTGCGTGGGGGCACCCAGGAGGACAAGCGCAACGTGCAGGTGCTCCTCGAGGCGATCGCGGCGGTCTCCGAATCCCGGGATCTCGAGTCGCTGCTCGACTACGTGGTCGACCAGTCCGTCGACGTTGCCGGCGCCGAGCGCGGTTTCCTGGTGCTCCTGGATGACGCCGGCGAGCAGGTGGTCCGGGTAGGGCGCCACCGTGGGGGCTTGCCCATTGAGGGGGGCACCAAGTACTCCACGAGCGTGGTCCAGCGCGTGCTCGACAAGGAGGAGCCGATGCGGACGACCGTGCAATCCGACGCCGAGGCGCTCGAGCTCGGGGCCTCGGTCTTCGATCTCAAGCTGCGCGCCGTCATGTGCGTGCCCCTGACCCCGGCCCAGGAGGAAGGCCAGGCGCAGCCGCGCAAGATCGAGCAGCGCGGCGTCCTCTACGTCGACTCCAAGGCCGCCACACGGGAGTTCAAGGACGAGGACCTGTCGCTGTTCTTCGCCCTGGCCCAGCACATCGCCATCGCGCTAGAGAACGCGCGCCTCAACCTGCAGTCTCTCGAGAAGGCCAAGATGGAGCGGTCGCTCGAGATCGCGCGCGACATCCAGAGCGACCTGATGCCCCAGGAGCCGAAGACGATCCCGGGTATCGAGGTCTTCGGCTGGTACCGCCCCGCGGAGCACGCATCCGGCGATTTCTACGACTTCGTTCCGACCCGCCAAGGATCCCTGGCTGTCGTCCTCGGTGATGTCACCGGGCACGGTATCGGCCCAGCCCTGATCACCGCGACCGCGCAGGCTAGCCTGCGCGCCTATGCCAACGTGCTCGAGGATCCGCCGACGATCATCAACATGCTGCACAAGGACCTGGCCGAGCGCATGGACGACGGCATGTTCCTGACGCTCTTCCTGGGCTTGTTCTCATCGAACGGCCGCTTGCAGGTCGTGAACGCGGGCCAGACGCCTCCGCTCCTGTGGCGCAAGAGCAACGGCAAGATCGAAACGATTGCGGGCAACGGCCCGGCCCTCGGAATGATGGACACCTTCGAATACTGCGCGGGTCCCGAGCTGCATCTCGAGGTCGGCGACCTGATGGTGGCCTTCACGGATGGCCTGGTCGAGGCGCGCCACCACAGCCACCCGGACCGGCTTTTTGGGGACGATGGCATGCGCGCCGTACTCGCGGACATCGCGGCTTCCGGATGCTCTGCCCAGGAAGCGGTCGAGGCGCTCGTGGCGAACGTCCTTGAATTTTCGGGCGCCAAGGCCGAGGACGACATGACCGTCGTCGCCGTGCGCCGTCTCGAGCCCTGAACAGAAACACGTTCAACGAAATAGCTTCATGAGTCAGCAAGCAGAAGTGCAGGGTGCCACCTCGCGCGGAGGCGATCTGCTCGTCCGGGATGCGCGCAGCTACCCGCCCGGACCCGAGGCGACGGCAATCGACATCCTGATCCGCGCTGGCGTGATCGAGAAGATTGGCTCGCGGGCCCATGTGGGGGAGCGGCCGCCCGGAGTGGATGTCATCGATGCGCGCGGCATGACGGCCATCTGTGGCCTGCTCGACGTCCACGTTCATTTTCGCGATCCAGGCCTGGCGCACAAGGAAGGCTGGGACCGTGGTTCGGCCGGCGCGCTGCACGGCGGGGTGACGAGCGTGGTAGAGGTGCAGAACAACCCACCCCTGTCCACCAGCCTTGAGGCCCTGGAGGAGCGCATCGCCCATGTGACGCGCTCGTCGCGGGTCGACTTCGGCTGCCTGGCGAACCTGCTACCGCGTTCGATGGAGCACCTGGACGAGATGGCGCCGTTGACGCCGGCCTTCAAGTGTTTCCTCGGCGGTTCGACGGGGCTCGGGGGACAGACCGATCCGGAGACGATTCGCACGATGTTCGCAGCGGCCGCCGCCGCGGGGCGCATGATCGTGGCCCATTGTGAGGACGAGAACCTGCTGCGCGCGGGCAAGCGCGAGTACCCGGATGCGGACGCTCGCGACCACCACCTGGTGCGCTCGACCGCGGCCGAGGTCGAATCTGTGCGCGCCTCCATCGGGCATGTGGAGGCCACCGGGGCCGAGCTACACGTGTTCCACCTCTCCACAGCGGAGGGCGCGCAGCTCGTGCGCGAGGCCCAGGCCAGGGGCCTGAGGGTCTCAGCAAGCACCGCGCCGCACTACCTGCTGCTCTCCTGCGAGGACGCGGCCGAGCTGGGCAACCGTATAAAGGTGAATCCGTCGGTCAAGACGCCCGCGGACCGTTTAGGTCTGCTGGAGGCTCTGCGGGATGGCACCGTCGACGCGATCGGCACCGACCACGCACCCCATCCGATCGAGGAGAAGGACCGCCCCTACGGGAAATCGCCGTCCGGGATGCCCTCGGTGGATCTGCTCTGGCCCCTGACATGGGAGCTCGTGCGCCGAGGTGAACTCGACGCCGAGGTGGCTCTGGCCAGCGTGACCTCGCGCGCTGCAGACACCCTGCACCTGCCCGGCAAGGGGCGGCTCGAGCCCGGCTACGACGGCGATCTGGTCCTCTTCGATCCGGATGCAGAGCGCGCGGTGGACGAGAGCCTGTTGCCGTCGACTTCGAAATGGTCGGCATACCAGGGCTGGAAGCTGGCGGGCTTCCCCGAGATCGTCATCCGACGTGGCGTGCTGGCCTTTGAGGACGGCGCGGTTCTCGGCGAGGCAGGCGGGCGCTTGCTTCAGGTCTGCGAGCCCGATCTCCCCGTTTCCACCGAGGACGCGCGCGCGTAGATCGCGGGCGTGGACATCGTCTTGCGCTCGCGTTCCCCGCAGCCTGCGCCCCTGCCTGCGCCCGGAGTGCATTTCGCGAGCGAATACCACCGCCGCATCGAACGTCTCGGAGCACGCCTTTCGGCCATCCGTGAGCGGCGCGAGGGTGCTGGCTCCGCAGCGCTCGCCGGCGCCGGCCAGGAGTTCGTCGGCTACCGGCCCTACCGCCCGGGCGAGGACCTGCGCATGCTCGACTGGTCGCTCTTCGCGCGTCTCGACCGCCCCTTCGTGCGGGTCACGCGCCGCGAGGCCTTCGAGCGCTGGGCGGTGGTCGTCGACGGCAGTGCCTCGATGGGGGTCGGCCCCCCCGGCAAGCTGCAATGGGCCGCGGAGGTCGGCGCGGCGCTGGGTGTGCTCGCCCTGCGCGCGGGCGCGACGGTCGAGATGACCCTGACGGGGCCGGGCATGGCCACGTTCCGCGCTCGGCGCCATGCGGACTTTCCCGGCATGCTGGCATTCTTCGAGGCGCACACCGCAGCCAGCACGCAGGGCCTCGCAGCTTGGGTCGAGGGCTGCAAGCTACCGCCGGACATCGGTCGCGTCTTCCTGATCGGCGATTTCGTGGACTTCGAGCCGGACTGCGTGCGGACACTCTTCCGGCGTGGCCGTGAGCTGTCGCTCGTACAGGTGCTCGCGCCGGAGGAGCTCACGCCGACCAGGAGCGGTCCGGTCGAGTGGGCCGACCCCGAGGGGGCGCAGCGCGTGGCGCTCGTCGTCGATCGCGGGACGCGCGCGGATTACGAGCGCGCCCTGCACGGCCAGCTCGAAGCCCTCGGCGCCTTTGCCCTGCGCCATGGCCTGGCCTACCGTTGCTGGAGTTCAGCGCGCCCCTTCGAGGACGCCGTGCACGACCTGGTCGTGCCACGCTGAGGGGGCCATGGGTTTGCGACGAACGGGACTGGCACGATGATCGATGCGCTCGAATGGACGCTCCCCATGGCGGGCTGGAGCTTGCTCCTGCCGCTCGTCGTGCTCGCGCTCTCGTTTCGACGTGAGCGCACGCGTGCCGTTCCGCTTGGGACCTTTGCGCTCTGGCAGCGACTCGCGGTCAGCGCAGGGGAGGAGCGCAGGCGCCGTGTGACGCCGGCGCGCTGGCTCTGGATTGCAGCGCTGTGCGCCGCCTGCCTGGCCTTGGCGGGACCGCGAGTGAAGTCCGCCGAGACGCTCGCGACACTGACGGTGGTGGTCGATCGGGATATCACCATGCACATGGAGCACACGGCGCCGGATGGAAGTCCTTCCGGTCGCGGGACGCGGCTCGACAGCGCCCTCGCGGACCTGCGGGAGCTCTTTCTTCATCCGGCGCTCGAGGGCTTCGATCAGGCTCGGATCGTCTGGCGCACGCGCGCCGCCGACGGGGACTCGCAGGTGGGCGAGTTTCCGGATCGGTGGCGAGGGCCCGGCGAAACGCAACCCGGCGAAGCGCAGCCGTGGTCGCGCTTCGATGGAGGCGCACTGCTCTGGCTCACGGATTCCCTGGATGCCGTGCCCGAACAGGCAGGCTGGATCCAGAGCGGCGGCGGGCCCGTGTTCGGGATCGCCGCCCAGGACGGCCCTCTTCGCTACCACTGGGACGGGGAGAATCTGACGGAGGAGGGGACTCGCGCGCAGCCCCTTACGATCTGGGTGGATGACAAGCTGCCGCCCGCGCTTCGCAGCCTTGCACGGGAGTGGGCCGGCGTGCGCGGGCACGTGCTGGATCCTGCCCTGGCCCCGGTCGACGCCACGGGCCTGCGCATCCACGCCGTCGTGCCCGTGGCCAGCGGCGAGGCGAACGCTGCCCGTGGGTCGCGTGATGGATGGACCATCGACGGTCCGGTGGCCCGGACGCCCGCGCGGACCGACAAAGGGCTTACGCTGCAGACCTGGCTGGAGGCCGTGCACGAGCAGGCGACCGTTCCCGTCGTCAGCTGGCGCAAGGGGGTCATTCACGTTGGCCTGGGCGCCGGAGTCCCGCACGGAGACCCCGCGGCGTTTGCCGTGTCGTGGTCGCGCCTGCTCGACGGGGCCTGTCGGTCGGGCCCCGGGGTTCTCTCCGTCGCCCTGCGTCAGGCTGTCGGTGCCTCGAGTTCACGGGCGCCGCAGCTACCGACATCGACGATGACGGGCGGCGCCGGAGCTCCGGCCCGACGTCCGATCGGTGCGTGGTTGGCGTGCGCCGCCGCGCTCCTGGCCGGCATCGCGCTGTCGCTGGGCGGCGCCGGGTTACGCTGAGCGCGAGCGTCAGAGCTCGAAGCGCTGCCCGTCGGCGGCTACATGGGCGCCGCTGCGCTCGACACGCAGGCGCGCCAGCGTGCGCCCGTGGGCGGCCGGATTTGAGTGGTTCAGGTGCGTGTAGTAGACCTTGTTGCGCTGGCTGAACGGCTGCGAGGCGAAGCGCGACAGGGACCTGGAGATCAGCGGGTGCAGGATCTCGCTGTGGTCGCGCCCGGGGACCTCGGTGGTGTCGAAGAACGTGCCGTCCAGTAGCGCGATGTCGACGGCGGCGACGGCCTCCTCGATCGGCGTGTCCCAGCGCTCCCACTTGTCGATATCCGGCACGAAGAGCAGGCTGCTTCCCGGGCCTTCGATGCGGAAGGCGAAGGTGTCGCTGTACTCGTCGCGGTGCGGCACCAGGATCGGCGTGATGCTGAGCCCGGGGGCGAGGTGGATCGGAGCGTCCGGCGCGATGGGCACGAGGGTGATGTTCTGGTTCTCGACCAGAGCGCTCCAGGGCGCTTCCGCCCCCAGGAATGCGGCACTGCGCTGGGAGCAGAAGACCCGCATCGGTTGCGAGGAGTAGGCCTCGCGGCCCAGGTGCAGGAGTCCCGCGTAGTGGCCCATGTGGAGGTGCGTCAGGAACACACCCTCGAACAGGGGCGGCCGATGGCCGGGGCCCACGGGGCGGCCGTGGCCGCGCGCCCGTTCAACCTGTTCGCGGATATCGGGCGTCGCGTCGATCAGCCAGCGCTTGCCGTCACGCGGATCGACGATCAGCAGGGAGCTCACCAGGCGTCCGGCACTCGGGTCGTTCCATGCGGGCCGGCAGCAGTCGCGCTCGCAACCGATCTGTGGCAGGCCGCCATCCTGGGCCGTGCCGAGGACCAGGACGTAGGGCCTCGGCTTTGCTGGCAGGCTGACGCGTTTGCGCGCCCCGGGCGTCATTCCACAGGCTAGCAGTGTGGCGACGACCAGCAGTGCGATGCCGAACGTGGCGCCGGTCCTGATCATTGAGTTGCCCCGTCGACGCCGCGCGCACGCATCAGACGCGAGAACAGGAAGAGGGCGAACAGGCCCAGTACGACGGCGAACCAGAGCGTGCACAGGCGGATGAGGAGCGTCGCGGACACGGCCATCGGTCGCGCGACCTCGGCGGCGATGCCCGCGGCGGTGGCGTAGCGCACGGCGAGCAAACCGCTCAGGGTGCCTTCGGTGACGCCCAGGCCACCGGGCAGGATCAGCACGATCGCTCCCGCGACCGCGGACAGCGCGAAGGCGTAGACCGCGAAGAGGAAAGGGATCGGCATGCCCTCGACGAAGGCGTTGGCGATGAACCAGAAGGCGGTGCACTCGGCGGCCCAGCCCAGGGTGGCCGTCAGCGTGGGCACCAGGATCTGGCGCGGAGACAGCAGCACGCGCGTGGTCTCGAAGACGTGCTCGAGCTTGGGCGCCATGCGCCCGACCACGGGCAGACGCGCGCAAACGGCGCAGGTCCAGGCCTCGACTCGACGGGAGCCCAGCAAGACGAGCAAGAGTCCGCAGAAGAGCAGGGTGCCCCAGAAGATCCAGGCGTGGTCCGGCTCCGTGCTCAGGCCCGCGCCGGCAACGAGCAGCAGGAAGGCGAGCAGATCCGTGAAGCGCTCCGCGACGACGATGGGCGCGCTCTTCTCGATCGGGGTGCCGTCGACGCGCCGCACGAGCCAGGACTTGAAGGCCTCGCCCATCTTGCCCGGCGTGACCGTCAGCGAGAGGCCCGACAGGTGGATCAGGAACGAGGTCCAGTTCCCGAGCTCGATCCCGAGCAGGCGGCAGTAGTGTCTCCAGCGGAAGAAGCGCACCACGTAGTTCAGGAAGGAGAGCCCGACCGCGACCAGAATCCAGATCGGGTTGAAGCTGGCCAGGGCCATGCGCATGCCGGCCAGGTCACCCCAGAGCGCCAGGGCGGCATAGACGAGCAGGCCCAGGAAGAGCCCGACGAAGACCTTCTTGCCGAGGGCGTCAAAACCCCGACCGCCTGGATCCTGACTGGATGCGCTCTCCGTCACGCCGCTTGGGTGGATTGGGGCGTCCCCGTGGGGGGCGCCTCTGCACGGGTTCCGAAGAACCGCATGCCGACGACGATCGCGACGGTTCCGGCCAGAATTCCTATCCAGGGATCGAGGCCCAGGAACGCGACCGGCGCGTAGCCCAGCCCGAGGGCCAGCAGCATCGTCACGACCGAGTAGGGGGCCTGGGTGCGCACGTGATCGATGTGGTCCGAAGCCGAGGCGATCGAGGACATGATGGTGGTGTCCGAAATGGGGGAGCAGTGATCGCCGAAGATGGCGCCCTCGAGGACTGCGCCGATACTGATCACCATCAGGAGCGTGCCGCCGAGTGCCGTGGTCTCGCCCAGGGCGAACGCCATGCCGACGACGATCGGGAGCAGGATACTCATCGTGCTCCAGGAGGAGCCCGTGGAGAAGGCCACGACACCCGAGAGCACGAAGAGGATGCAGGGCAGGATCAGCGGATTGATGGCGTTTCCGAGCAGGACGGTCAGGTAGGACGCTGTGCCCAGGTCGCGACAGATGGCGCCGATCATCCAGGCCAGGTACAGGATCAGGATGGCAACGAGCATCGAGCGCACCGCTGCCCAGGCGGCGGGCAGGATCTCCCGAGCGATGCCGGCGCCCAGCGCCAGGCCAGCCGCTCCCAGCATCCCGGCCGCGGATCCCAGGGCCAGGGCGCGCATGGGGTTGCCCTTCGAGAGCACGTCGGCCAGGCCCTGCAGGGTCAAGAGGTCGGCGCCGAGCTCCATGGCGCCGCCGGTGCGGAAGATCTCGACGAGCGTGAGCCCGAGGAAGAGCGCGAGCGGAATCAGGGCGCGCATGGCCGAGGGGCTGACACCTTCAGCGGCCTCGAGTTTCGTGGCCGCGTCGCCGACCATGGGCCGCGCGCCATCACGCAGGACCTTGCCCGCCCGCGCACGGCGTTCGGCCCGGAGCATGGGGCCGAAGTCACGGCCGCTGATCACGACCGTGCCGACGAAGATCAGGGTGAAGATGCAGTAGAAGCGGTAGGGCAGCGTCTGGATGAAAATCCCGTACCCGTCGCTGGCTGCCATGCCGACATCCGGAAGCTGCGCGCTGAAGGTCGAGACCTCGAACGCGATCCAGGTGCTGAAGATCGACAGGCCCGCGACGGGCGCAGCCGTACTGTCCACGATGTAGGCCAGCTTCTCCCGGGCGACCTTGAAGCGGTCCGAGAGCGGCCGCATGGTCGCGCCGACCAGGATCGTGTTGGCGTAATCGTCGAAGAAGACGACCAGGCCCATCAACCAGGTCGCGATCTGGGTCCGGCGCGCGTCGTGGGCGAAGCGCGCGATGATGTCCATCAGGCCGCGGATGCCGCCGGCGCGCGTCATGATGCCCACCATGGCGAGCATCATGAGCACGAAGCCGATGATGTATTGGCGATCCCCGGCGAACAGCTCGTTGCGCAGGTAGACATCGAAGACGTCGCGCATGCCGAGTGGCAGGGCGCTGGTCCAGGCCACTCCGGCGGCGCTGCGCAGCAGGAACGCACCGCCCAGGACTCCGAAGAAGAGGGCCAGGACCGGCTGCCGGAACAGGACCGCGATCAGGATGGCCGCGACCGGGGGAATCAGGGAGCCGCGGCCCGCGGGGCGCCACTCCATCTCCGTCACCAGCGGTTCATCCTGAGCCGTCTCTATCGCGACACTGAGGCTGTCCGGAGTGACCGTGAGGACGAAGGCTGCCCCGTTCTCGACCGGCCCTTCGAGTCCGACGAGCTCGAGCTCGGGCAAGGACTCTGGATTCGATGCCTGGATGGAACGCAGCCCGCGCGCGATAGCTCGCCGGAACTCGTCATCGAGCTCGGGGTCTGCCTCGGCACCGCTCTCAACTCCGCTTACCCGGACGGACCCCAGGCGCAGCAGGGTGTGACCTTGTCCGTCGTTTGACGCCGCCGACGTGGCGAGCAACGCTTTCCAGAGCGGCCGCTCATCCTGGTCGCCCTGGACCGGAGCAGCCAGCAGGTCGGCCGAGCGAAGTGCTCCCAGGCGACCGACATCGGGCTGCGGCAGGCTGAACAGCGCCTTCACCATCAGCAGCACCGCCACCGTCATGGCGAGGATCACCCACTTCATGAAGGGTGACGTGCTGGCTCGCTTGGGGTCGCTCATGGCAACGGAGTCTAGGTGCCCAGGAGCCCGATAGCGAACCCCGGATCGACGCCGGCGGGCGGGTCCATGCGTTCCTTCCTGGGGGACTTGAGCTATCTAGCCGCTTGCCCCATGCTAGCGTCCCGCCTTCCCGCGCAGCGCGACGGGAAGCGGGCTCGCAGACGTGCACGCGATGATCGAAACCTACCCACAACTAGCCCTCCTGGACCCCGGTTCCATGCCGCTGATCTGGATCGGGATCGGCCTCGGCGCGCTCGCGTCCGCGGCGCTCGTCCTGCTCTACCTGCTACTCGCGCGCATGCGCGAGCTCGAGCTTCGGGCAGCGCCACTGGAGCAGCTGACCAAGATCGAGGCGCACCTCATCGATATCGTGCAACAGCCCCAGGACCTGGATCTGCGCCGCCTCGAGCATGTGCTGATCGATATCAGAGATGGTCAACGTCGCGTCGAAGCGCGCATGCTGGCGGTGCTCGAGTCCCTGCAGGCCACCCGCGCGGGCGAGGCCTCCGACGCGCCGCCCGCGACGGCGCCGAGCGCTGTCGATCGCATCACCAGCCGACTGCTGGCGCTCGGATTCGAGCGCATCGAGTTCCTGACCGCAGCCGAGGAGCTACCCGACCTGTTCGAATCAGACGGGGACGTGCTCGTGGAGGCGCGCCGCAGTGGCGTTCCCTACAAGGGTCGCGTCGCTCTGCGCGATGGCGGCATCGGCGACGTTCAACTCCGTCCGTCCTATCAGATTTTCCCCTAGTGCCCCGACCATGGCCATCCTGACCACCGTTGAACGCCTCGGCGACCACGTCGACCAAACTGTCACCCTGCGCGGGTGGGTCTACAACCGAACCTCCAAGGGCAAGCTGCACTTCGTGATGTTGCGCGACGGCACGGGCATGGCCCAGTGCGTGCTCTTCAAGAAGAACGTGCCCGAGGAGCTGTTCGAGCAGGTCGGTACCGCGGGCCAGGAGTCGAGCCTGATCCTGACCGGGCTCGTCAAGGCGGACGACCGCGCACCCGGCGGCTTCGAGATCAGCGTCGAGGACGGCCAGGTATTGCAGTCGGTCGAGGACTACCCGATCACGCCCAAGGAGCATGGTGCCGACTTTCTGCTGAGTCGACGGCACCTGTGGCTGCGCTCGAAACGGCCCTGGGCGGTGATGCGCATCCGCGATGCCATCATCACGGCCTTGCGCGGCTTCTTCGATCAGCGCGGCTTCGTCTGTGTGGACTCGCCGATGTTCACGCCCGCCGCCTGCGAGGGCAAGAGCACCCTGTTCGAGGTGGACTACTTCGACGACGAGAAGGCGTACCTGACCCAGTCGGGGCAACTGTACGCCGAAGCGTCGGCCATGGCGCTTGGACGGGTCTACTGCTTCGGGCCGACCTTCCGCGCGGAGAAATCGAAGACCCGACGGCACCTGACCGAGTTCTGGATGCTCGAGCCCGAGGTCGCGTTCGCAAGCTTGGCGGACGTGATGGAGCTGGCCGAGGACATGCTGGTGCACACCGTGCAGGAGGTCTTGCGGCGCAGGAAGCCGGAACTCGAGGCGCTCGAGCGCGACCTTTCGAAGCTCGAGTGCATCCAGAAGCCCTTTCCGCGCATCACCTACTCGGATGCGTCGGAGATCCTGCTCGCACACCCGGACTCCAACTTCGTCGCGAACGACGACTTCGGTGCGGCGGACGAGACCATCCTCTCCGCAATGCACGACCGGCCGCTGCTGATCACGCACTATCCCGCGGCGGTCAAGGCTTTCTACATGAAGCGCGACCCTGCCGACGTCACCAAGGCCCTGGCCATGGACATGATCGCTCCCGAGGGCGTGGGCGAGATCATCGGCGGCAGCCAGCGCGAAGAGGACCTCAGCGTGCTCGCGGCAAGGCTCACCGAAGAGGGACTCGAGGGGGACGCCTTCGACTGGTACCTGGACCTGCGCCGCTACGGCTCGGTACCGCACTCGGGCTTCGGTCTCGGGCTCGAGCGCACGGTGGGGTGGATCTGCGGTCTGGAACACGTGCGCGAGGCCGCACCGTTCCCGCGCATGATGACCCGCATCCGACCCTGATTACCGGGCTTCGATCAGGAGCTCGGCCAGGCGCCGGGCCTCCTGCTCCTGGTGTTCGAAGGATCCGTCCGGGCGAAATGCGACGGCCACACCCGCGTGTCGACACAGGGCCTCGGCGGCGCGGCTCTTGATCCAGGCCAGGGTGGCGCTCGCGGGCCAGTCGGGTGGATCGAGCTGCTCGTCGCGGGTTCCGACGCGCAAGACCGTCAGCAGAAACGGAATCACCTCGGTCATTCCGGAGGCCAGGGCGGCTCGGGCGCACTCGACGCGCACCTCGATGTCGGGGTGCGGCGTGCCGCGCAGGGCGAGCACGAGCAGGCGTTCCGGGATCTCGCCGCGGCGCTCAGCGGTCAACGCGGCTGCGGCGACGACGTCGGACGCGTCGAGCGCACGCGTCGAGGCTTCGACGCGTGCCTCCAGATGCTGGATCAGATCCAGGTGGCCGGCGTCGGTGTCGGCCAGTAACAGGACCGCGCGCACGGAAAGGGCGTCGCGCTCGGCCAGGGCCGCGGCCAATGCCCGCCGGTCCGCATGTGGCAGGCTGTTCGGCGCACTCCCACGCCAGGTCTTCAGGCGTTCAGCGAAGCCCACGACGCCCGTCGTGTCCCATGCTCCGGGCAGGGACGTGGTGGGGGTTTCAGGCGGTGCCTGTCTGTCGGCCAGAGCCGGACTCGTGGTCGCGGGGCCGACCTGTCCACGTCCAGCGCAGGCGAGTGGAAGCAGCGCGATGAGCGCCGCACCGAGGGCGTATCGGAGGGGTGCTTGGGGCAGTTGCACGTGCGGGATGCTAACCGCTCTGTGCGCGCCGGGCCACGATTTGCATCGGGGCGCTCTGGGCGGCTGCGGCCGGGTGTCGGGCGTCAGTTGGGGCGGACCGCTCGCAGGCCGAAGTCGTCGGAGATCCAAAGCCGGCCCAGGGGCAGATCCGCGCCGGGCGCTTCCCAGGCCAGGTAGCCCCAGGGACCGGAACGTTCGACGGTGAAGGACTGTTCACCGTCCCCGACCACGAATGCCTCGCGCCCGATCGTCACGGCCCAGTCGCTCCAGGGTGCCTCGAACTCGCCCTGCAGGCTCTCGCCACGGCGCAGCACGGCCAGGCCCGAGTCGGTTCCGTGCCGGAAGCGAGTCTCCAGATCCGTGTTGATGCCCCGGTCCTGGACAATGGTGGGCTTCAGCCGGTTCTTCCAGCAGGCGACGCTTCCGTTGCGCAGGATCATGCGCACGGATCCCTGGGTCGGGTAGGGGCCTACGACGGGAGACGATGAGAGTTGCCAGGGCCCCTCGAACTGGCCCGCTTCGGTGTCCAGAATCCACACCGCGCCGTCCTCGGTGACTACAAGCAGGTGCCCGGGGCGCTGCGGCAAGGCAACGGGTGCGCGCGCGATGCCTGACAGCGTAGGGATACTGGCCTCCCACACCGTTCCGGCGGCGTTGATGCGCGCCAGCTGGCCTTGTCGGTCGGCGATGACGTGGCCGCCATCGATGGCGACCGGCAATGCGTCGACTCGACCCTCGGTGGCCCAGAAGCAGTCCGGGGTTCGCGACAGGTAGACGAGCTGATCACTTGGCGTCTCGATGGTTCGCTCAATGGTGTCGAAGCCCTCGGCCTCGAAGACCATCGTGATGCTCTCGCCGAAGGTCGTCTCGATCACGAACGGGGTGGTTCGTTCGCCTCCACTGGACAGATGCACCGTCGCGCCGCTGGGACGGGTCTCCACGGTCCAGGGCAGTACGAAACTCTCCGGGTTCTCGAACTTGTCCGCCAGAGCCTCGAATGCGGCCTGATGCTGGCCCTCGCTCGCGAGGCGGCGAGCGTCCTTGACCGCTTGATCCTGGGCGCGCACGTGCTCCATCTCGGGCTCGAGCACCTGGCGTACCCTCCCATCCGGGTCCGTCAGCAGCAGCTCCTCGTACTTGCGGAGCGCGCGCTGGAACTCGCCCATGCGGGCATGTTTCCGTGCCTGGACCAAGAGGGAATCCTGGTTCTCCATGGTCGCGCTCTGTATCCGCTCCGCAATCATCTCGGCGCGCTCGAGGATCCGTCCCTCGACGGATTCGGTCGTCGCCGCCAGGTTGTCACGGAACTCGGACAGCTCGACCGCGAGTTCGGGGTGTTCGTCGAGCAGCGCCGTCATCTCATCGATCTGGCGCAGGGCTAGGTCCTCCTGGGCAAGCTGATCGGGAGCGTCCTCGATCGGCGGGCCGAGGCTCGCGATCTTGTTGAGCAGGGACTCGTGCAGGGCGCGGTAGAGGTCGCTCTGCAGGGGCCAGGGCTCGGCCATGTTGCGCAGGGCGGGCGGTTGCGGGAGCGCGATCACCTTTAGCAGGCCTCGCGCGGGGTCCCCGATGGTGCAATCAGCCTGTGCGTCCCTGTAGAGAGCCAGCCAGTCGCCGCGCAGTTCAGATTCGACCGTGGCCTGACGCTCGCGGATCTCTGCACGCAGCGCCACGATCTGCGCCGAACTGTCCTCCGGGAAGTTCGACTCCAGAGTCAGCAGGGCGTTGTCCGGGTCGTTCAGGGCTTCGCGGACCTGGTGCACACGCTCCTCGTAGTCCTGTTCGGCGCGCAGGCGCACGAAGGCGACCGCGCTCACCGCGGCCGTGATTCCGAGGCTGATCAGCAGCCCGCGCCGCAGGTTCTTCGTGCTTGTGGAGGATCGCCGTGCGAGCGACAACAACTGCCGGCACTCGCGGTTGCCCGGGTCGGCCTCGAGCAGCTGCCGCAGGGGCCCGACCACACGGTCGGCCGCTCCGCGCTCCAGCAATTCCCGCGCAGCAGTTAGCAACCAGGGTGAACCTTCGTACGGCCGACCGGCGGAGACGAGCCCCTGGCCGATCTCGAACTGGAGGATGTGCGACTCGGGCTGCATGTGGGCAGCGAGCACTAGCACGGGGCCAGCACGACGGGGCACGCTACCCTGGCGGAAGGTCCTCGCGAGGGCGAGTAGCTCGTCGAGACCGGGTACCTCGGGGTCGGATCTGTCGCGCGCCTCAAGCGCCAGGCAGCGCATGCGGGCGACCAGATCGGCCGGGTGCTGGCGTGCGGCTTCGCGCCAGTGGGCGAGGGCTGCGACCTTGTCGTCGAGGACGTGGTCCAGCCGCCGTAGCAGCGTGCGCACGTCCTTCGCGCCCATGGCTTCCAGGGCGGCGGGCAGGCGCCCGGCGAGCCACTCGTTACCGAACGCTTCGCCCTGGTCGGCCGTCATTGGGCCGGGGATTCCGGAGTTGCACCACGCGCTCAGCCGGATCGCGGCGCGCGAGTGGTTCTTGCTCGCGAGCTCGACGAAGGCCCGACGGAGAATTTCCTCCGGGGCTGCCAGGCGCACGGATCCCTTGGTCAGCTCCTTCCAGAGGCTGAGCTTGCACTGGCGCAACGGCCAGCCGAGACGGTCCGCGATTTCGCGCAGGGTCGATTTGTCGTCACAGGCTGCCAGCAGCTTGCTGCGCTGGGCCGCGGTCGGATCGAGCAGCAGGGGCATCGCGCCCTCATCGATTGCGAGCGCGCCGTCCGCACCACCGAGCTCGTCGCTGAGACGCGCATACTCGAGCAGCAGGTAATCGACGGCCATGCCCTCGCAATACACGTCGGTGCGATCAGCGTCCGCTTCCTGCCCCATCGAGCGGTTGGGAAGAGAGCAGGGCTCGAAACGGAAGTTTGCGCCACCTGAGTCGGTGAGCTCGTAGAACTTCTCGAGTCGGTCCGCCTTGGCGATCTCCGACATGCGCAGGTAGTCCACGCGGAAGTCCGGCTGCGTGGCCCAGGCGTCGCGCACCCGATCGCGCCAGTGCTCGGCGTCCTCCTCCGGTTCGGGGAGGAGATAGACGAGGCCCTCCTCGACACCGAGGGTACGCAGGGAGCCGTCGGCCGCAGTGAGCGTGAGAACACCCTCTTTGCGACCTCGACAGAGGCCTTGGAGGAGTTCGCCGAGGCCGATTCCTCTTACATCACCTTGGAAGCTCATGGGACACCGCACTCTTCGTCCCACGCGGACCCGGAACTTGGGCGTAGTTGCGACGATTCCGAAATCGCGTGCCATGCGTCCCGACAAATAACCCCGAGACGGGCGCTATCCGGAAGGATTTTCCAGCGAACGTGCGCGTGCAAGGTCCTGGGCGCAATCCACATTCAAGAGAACCCGCTCGTCAGCCGGGATGGAGAGCAGGGGCGCGGCGCGCGCACGGAGATCGCGCACGGAATCGAGCAGGGTCAGCGATGCGGCTCGCTGGACCAGTTCGCGCCCGATCACGATCGGGTGTCCGTACCGCGCGCTCCCGTCGGGTCCGTCGACGCGCGGCGCGAGCCAGCCGTGTCCGGGCGCCCCGGCGGCACGCCATGCCTGGCGTAGGTCGCTGAAGACACTCCCCGGCACAAGCGGATGGTCAACAGGTGCGAGCAACAGGTCCTGCTCCGGGCGCGCCGCCAGGGCGCAGAGCAGGCTCGACACTCGCCCGTCCTGCCAGCGTTCGTTGTGCGCCACATCGGCCCTGGCGATCACGTGCGCCTGGATAGCCTCGTGATCGGCCCCGGTCACCACCAGGGGCCGCGGTCCGAGCGGGTGCTGACCGGCGTCGAGCAGGCCCTGCAGCGCGCTCTTCCCACCAAACTCCAGCAATGCCTTGCAGCGCCCCATGCGACGGGACGCGCCAGCCGCGAGGATCACGAGGGCCGGAGCGGCCTCCTTCATGAGCCCACGTAGCGGTCGTAGAGCGCCAGTGCCCGGTCGGAGTCTTCCGTTCCCTGGACCAGCGCGCGACCATCGGGAAAGACCGTCATGGACGCGTCCTCGACCTGAAAGCGCATGAAGGTGCCCGCCCGTTTGAGCTCGCTCGCGATGCCGGTCAGGTTGCGTTCGAGCGCGTCGAAATCAGGTGCGTGTCCGTCGCCGCGTACTTGCACCGCGTTGCGCCCGCAGAGCACTTCGGTCGACGCGGGCCCATCCTGCTCCAGGAACGGGAACTCGCGACCCGCACAGCAGGGGCAATCCGCGTTTCCGGGCACCCGCAATCTGCGCGTCTCACCTGTCCATACGTCGAGCTGGATCAAGGCGGGCTCGAGGCCCTCCTGGACGAGCATGCGCAGTCCGAGACCGGCCTGCAGCGATGCCACGGCGCCGACCGCCGGTGGCAGGACGCCGGCCGTGTCGCAAGTTGGAAGCAGACCGGCGGGTGCGGGGCTCGGGAAGACGCAGCGCAGGCAGGGCTTGCCGCCGACGGGGATCGGCATCACGAGCCCGCCGCCGGCGACGACTCCTGCGTAGACCCACGGGATGTGCTCCCGGACACAGGCGTCGTTCAGGAGGTAACGCGTGGCGAGGTTGTCCGTTCCGTCGAGAACGAGATCGGCACCTTCGATCAGGTCGAGCACGTTCTCGCTGTCCACGTGCAGCGCGTGGGGCTCGAAACGCGTCGGCCCGCCGATGCGTGCAAGCGTCTCCCTGGCGGCGTCGACCTTGGCGCTACCCGCATCCGCGTGGCGATCCTCGAACAGCACCTGGCGATGGAGATTCGTCTCCTCGACCACGTCCCGGTCGATCAGGACCAGGGTTCCGACGCCGGCGCGCGTCAGGGTCTGTGCGAGTACGCCGCCCAGGGCTCCGCAACCCACGATCGCCACGCGCGCGGCCTCCAACCGTTCCTGGCCACCCTTGCCCAGGGGCTCGAACCGTTCCTGTCTCTCGAATCTTCGGTGGCCCATGGTGGATCAGTTCCTGAGTAGCGCCCAGGCCAGCGCCACGAGTGCCAGGGCGACGAGCCCGACGAGGGCGATCCAGGGTAGCAGGGCGCGCAGGTCGCTGGCGGGGGGCGTGTCGATCTCGACCCAGTTGAAATAGCGGCGCGTCTCGCCTTCGAGGCTGACGCCGCAGTGCGGGCAATTCTCGAGCGGAGCTTCGATATCGTGCGGGACGACGCCGTCGCACTCCATGCAATAGAAGTTCCTCGGCCCGCCGCCGTCACGCACCCCGGGCGCTGTGGAGCGCTCCCGGTAATAGTCCAGAGCCTCCTTGTTGCGCTCACCACGGGTTCGAGACCAGTGGTGCTCGCTCATGTTCCCGTAGCTCTTGGTGGGCTGCGGGGACTGCGGGGGATCGGCGGGTGGTTCGGGAGTGCTCATCACAGGCTTGGGTGGCCGGCTGCTGGAGAGTATCGTCTGACCTGTCGGACGTGCGTTCCGACAGGTGAGGACATTCATCCTGGGCGTCTCAGACAGAATTACCAGCGCTAACCTGCGCGAGAGCTCCCCGCCGGGAGCGCCCGCCGGTGGAGTGCTCCAGCCGCAGCCCGCGCGGCGGCTTCCAGGGCGTCCAGTCGATCATCCCGGCCCTGGGCCTCGGGTGGCGCGCATCGTGGGGCCCGGGCGCCTCGAGCGACAGTACATCACGCGCATCACGGACCTGCAGCGGACGGTCGAGACCGCCGAGTTGGTGGAGCGTGGGTCGTCCCGTTTGCTGGACCGTACAGAGCGCGACCTGGAGCGCAATCGCGCGGCACTGAGCGGGGAGCGGCAGCAGAAGAGTCGCCTGCTCGTGGGGATGGGTGCCCTCCAGCGGGAGAATGAGAGTCTGCGCGCGCGGGTGTTGCAGCTGCAGGGTGGGGCTCCCGAGGTCGCGGCATTGAGCGGCAGGGCCCGTCGTCGGCGCGTTCCCCAGCAGGGGCTCTGGGCCCGGGTCCTGCGTTCTTTCGCGCGCAAGCGCTGAGGATCGTCCCGCAGGCTTGACAACGGCTCGCGCGCTCAGGATCCTCTTCAGCCCGCCAGCTGGTGGGACCTACGGATGGTGGGTGTAGCTCAGTTGGTTAGAGCGCCAGATTGTGGTTCTGGAGGCCGGGGGTTCAAGACCCCTCACCCACCCCATCCATCGCGGAAGCGACGCCCTTCTAGAGGAAATCCTGGGCGCGCTCGAGCTCGCCCAGCAGCTGCTCGTCGAGACCGCGCAGGCTATCCATGTCGAGCCCGGTGATCGCGAGGGCGGCGGCCGACACATCGAAGGTGAGGCCACCGATTTCCGCGCCCGCTCCGACGGCCCAGCTCAGGGTCTCCGCCAGGTGGGTCGTACCCGCAAGGATCGGATCGATCGTCGCCAGATCGGGGGTGTGGTGGTAGCGGATCGTATCCACGAGCACCTCGGGCAGCTTCCAGCGCCGGGCGAGGCGCGCGCCGATCTCGGCGTGATTCAAGCCCAGGATGCGCTGCTCGGCATCCAGGAGTGACCCGCAAGAGGCCGCCTCGTCGATGATATCGTCGCGGAATTCGGCGAGGAAACGCTCCACGACGATGCTTCCAATGTCCTGCAGCAGAGCGGCGGTATACGCCAGCTCAGGATCGCAGTTGCCGTGCGTGCGCGCGATCAACTTTGCGGAGAGCGCATTCGTGACGCAGCGCGTCCACAGGTCGACCGCTTCGGAATCACGCTCCTGCCCGTAGTCGCGGAAGTAGCGACCTCCGCAGGTCGTCACGATCAGGTTCGTCAGCACGTTGACGCCAAGCCGAGTGCCGGAGTCCTGAAGGGAAGCTATCTCCTCGCGGAAGCCGTAATAGGCTGAGTTCGCGGCCTTCAGGACCTTCGCGGTCAGTCCGGGGTCGGTCTGGACCACATCGACCAGCTCCGACGGCATGACATCTGCACGCCCCGCCACTTGCATGACGGTTGTGGCGATGCTCGGAAAGGGCTCGATGCTACGAAGGCTCGAGACGATGTCGTGGAGGGTAGTTTGCACGGCGGGGGGGGGGGAGGCGGGGCGACCCTTCCCTTCTCGGAGGTTCCCATGCGTGAACTGGAGCAAGACCGTGACCAGGACGAGGATGGGCGCCCGCGCCTAACTCCGGCACGGCAGCCTCCTCCTTATTGATAGTCGTGGTGAGCGGTGTTTCGGATCTCGCTGAGTTCGCTGTAGCCGGCCTGGAGCAGGTCCATGCGACCCCTGAGCACCTGCAATTCCATCTCGAGCAGTTTGTCCACAAGCCGGATGATGTGCTGGCGATACTCCGCGACCCAGATGTCGTGCTCGTCTCCCTCAAGAACCTCGCGGTCATCGAGCGTCGGCGGCTCAAGGGGGAATGCGGACAGGGCTGCCGCCTGCATGTTGCGCAAAACCTCCAGAGCTTCATCGCGGCCGTCTGTGCCCTTGGCGAGGGCTCGCAGTCGCCGCAGGCCAGTGTGCAAGCCCTCCATAGCCTCCTCGACGGGTCCTTCCTCGTGCTCCTCCTCGTGTTCATCGGCCAGGGGCAGGGGCGCCGCGCTGGACAGGGAGGCGGCGCCAAGGAAGAGGGGCAGGAGCAGGTAGGCGAGAGACTGGGACAGCTTCATCGTGATTCAGAGTCTTGGAAACCAGGGACAACAGTGAACAGGCGCATGGGACACGAGCGGGCTCAGCGGAAGGCTCAAACGGGACGAGTTCGTTCCCAGACGCTCACGGTCGCGCGCGCATTCTCGGCCCAGGTGAACCCCGCGGCCAGAGCTACTCGCTCGGCGGCTGCGGGAGTCGCGCTGGCCTCATCGGGCCCATCGGCCCCGAGTCGGACCTCAAGGGCGGCCTTGATAGCCAGCTGCAACGCGCCGATGTCGATGTCATCGGAGCACTCAACGTAGCCGGCCCGGTGCCCCAGGGCTTCCTCGAAGGCAGGCAACCTGCTGGCCACCACGGGAACGCCCGCCGCGAAGGCCTCGAGCGGTGTGACCGGAGAGCCCTCCTCACGCGCGAGGTGAACCAGGAGCGACGCGCGTGCCATGAGGCCCGGCATATCGGCCTCGACCGGCTCGCGGATCCAGGTGACGCGGTCGCGTGCACGCGACGTGCTCAGTGCCGCCTCGAAGGCGCCCGCGGCCGAGCCAGGTCGTCCGATGTAGAGGAGCTGGGCCCGGCGCATGGAATGGCCGAGATTCTCGAAGGCGCGCAGCACCGCTAGCGGCGAGCGCTCCTCGCGCAGGGCGCCGAGAACCACGATGGTTGCGCCGTCCCGTGCGATCGACCCGGCTGGCGGGTGGGAAAGGGTCCTGGCCCAGTGTTCGCATCCGACGGGAACCTGGTGCACGCGGTCGTGGGCGATGCCATAACGGTCCGGCAGAATGCGCGCGTAGTGCTGGCAGAACACCAGCGCCGCAGCGCAGCGACGAAGGGCGCGCCCGAGCTCGTCGTCAGCGAGGCTGCCCTGCGCAGGCAGCTCCACAACGGGCAACACTTCTGCGGCCCTGGACACGGGCGGGTAATCGGGAAGCATGCGGTGGAAGATGTCCACGCCACCGAGCCAGCGGTCCGCGCCCCAGCCCAGATGGGTGCCCAGGGCGAGCACGGCGCGGCGCGGGATGCGCGCTCGGCAACGGCGGACGGGGAAGTCCGTGAGCCCCAGGTCGTGGGCCATCGTGCGCGCACCACCTCCGACCTCGAACAGACGGAGTTCGGGGGCGGCGGGTAGCCGCACGAGCGCGCGCACGAGCTCGCGGCCGTAGCGACCGATTCCGGGCGCGTGGCAAACTGCCGGCAGGTAGTCGAGGCCGACGCGCACGGGTCAGGCCACGCGCTGCAGTTGGAAGGTGCAAGTCATGCTGGGATCCTGCGCGCAGGGTAACCGAGATGCCTCGCCGAGTCCTTTTTTGTGCTTCCAGAACCTGCGCGACCCGGATGGTGTAAACTACACGCGCATTCTGGATGTGGCCGCACCCGCGACCGCCGTGAGGACCGAAACTGATGCCCGCTGGATATTCCGCAACTCCGCTCGTGCGCAAGCTCGGCTTCAAGCCCGGCATGCGCGTCGTCTACGTCAATGACCCCGCGCATTACGTCGGCCTGCTCGGCGCCCTGCCCCATGACGTGAAGCTGCTCATGCGCGCCGGAGAGAACATGGACCTGATCCATGTCTTCTGTACGCGTGCAACGGAGCTCGAGCGCCGACTCGCGAGCCTCGAGCCGCGCCTGGCCGACGGGGGCAGCCTCTGGATCAGCTGGCCAAAGAAGACCTCGGCCTTGGCGTCGGAGTTGACAGGTGACAGCGTGCGTGAACTTGGGCTGGCGGCGGGTCTGGTCGACGTGAAGGTGTGCGCTGTGGATGGGGACTGGTCGGGCCTCAAGTTCGTCCGGCGCGTCAGCGACCGCAAGAAGAAGTAGGTCCGCGCGATCCGGCCCTGCGCGGCTGCTTCAGCGGCCCGACTGGGGCGGTGTACTCGCGCGCCGGTGCGCAAGGGGCTCGTTGAGGACGCGGTCCTCCTCAAGCGCCTGCTCACGACGGATCTCGATCAGTTGCTCTGCGCTGGGCTCCTGCCCGAAGAGCCCGCCCTGATCGCGCAGCGCGTTCTCGAGCTCGTCCCACAGCGCCCGCAGGAAGGGCAGCCATACGGGAGCGCTGAGCAGCAGGATGAGGTACTTGAGAAACGTCGCCATGAGCGGTCTGGGCCCGGGCCCGCTGTGGAGGTTATCGTGCGGATCCCGGGCTGGCTTCCGTGAAAAACTCCGTGCCTCGCCGGCGCTTTGGCCGAGAATGGGTTCATGGACTCCCGAGTGTGCCCGTTGACGCCCCTGGGGCGGTTTGGCGCCGCCAGCCTTCGTGGAACCGGTCTGTTTTTCTGCCTCGTTTTTGGCCTGGGCGCGCTGCCTGCGGGCACGGGTGACGACAGCCACGAGGTGGTGCGCGGCATCACGATCTCCTGCCAGAGCTACGGCCCGGAGTGGGGCTCGCCAGGCTTCGCGACGGAGCTGGATGAGTTGCGGACGTTGGGCGCGAACTGGGTCGCGATCCACCCCTACGCTCGGATCCGCGGCGATGGCAGTGTCGTCGACCGTGGCGGGGATGGCGCCCTACCCGAGTGGCTGTCGAGTCCGGTGCGCACGGCGCGCGAGCGTGGACTGAAGATCCTGATCAAGCCGCACCTGTCGTACTGGGGCAGCAAGTTCAGCTGGCGTGGCGAGATCGGATTCCCGGATCCGGTGGAGCGCGCGCGTTTCTTCGAGACCTACTCGAAGTGGATCGTCGGGCTTGCGCGGCGCATCGGCCCCGTGGATGCGTTCGCGGTCGGTACCGAGCTGGACCTGATGCTCGAGTTCGAGGAGCCCTGGCGCGAGCTCATCGCGGACGTGCGCGAGGTCAGCGATGCAAAGCTCGTGTACGCGGCCAACTGGCCCGATTACGAACGCGTGCCGTTCTGGGACGCGTTGGATGCGATCGGCGTGCAGGCCTACTTCCCCCTGGTCGATGAGGGCCAGCACACGGTGGATGAGGCGCAGCTCCTCGCGGGCTGGGCCAGGGTCCTGCCAGGTCTGCGCAAGCTGCACGAGCGCATCGGCAAGCCGGTCATCTTCACGGAGCTCGGGTACAACCTCTCACTCGATGCCGCGAGCCGACCGTGGGATTATCCGCGTGCGGCGGCAGAGGACGTGGATGCTGCCCGGGCCCTGCAGACGCGTTGTCTGAAGGTCGCCCTGCAGGTACTCGAGCGAGAGCGCGACTGGTTGCGCGGCGCCTTCCTCTGGAAGTGGTTCGTCGGTGCGGCACCGAGGGCAAACTTCCTGCTCGATACGCCCGAAGTACGCGCCGTCCTCGCCAGCGAGTGGGCGGACGACTAACAGGCCAGCAGCCTGCTAGCAGCCCGTGGTAAAACTCACGACCCGCTCAAATCCGCCAGGCTCCGCCCTGGCGGCGTTGCGCTTCCTCCGAGTATCCACGAATACGCGTCGTCAGCGCGCCTTGCCAGATCGAATCCCGACGGCTTC
>JBLHKW010000078.1:0-23148 GCA_047618565.1 Planctomycetota bacterium | reverse complement strand
GAAGTCCGGCGCACATTCCCACCGTGCCCCATCCTCGGTTCTCGTGTCCCGGCCCGCCTTTGCCCCGTCACCGCCGGCGTCGGTAGCACCCTTTGGGTGCCGACGTCGGGGGGTGGCGGGGCAAAGGCGGAGACGGGCCCGATTTTTGCTCCAGATCCCGAGGCCGAGGAAGCCAATGAAGCCAATGAAGCCATGACCCAATCGCCAGCGTCGAACCAAGGCGGCGCCAGGAAGGATCGCGGCGAAAATCAGTTTGTTGAGACCCTTCAAGCCGCGAGACCGGGAGTCGCGGTCCTTGCCCTCACCGATCCGGTGCCCGTCGCGGCGCGTGAGGGCATACTCGTCCAAATTACGAATACATGCCTCCAAAGGTAGCTATTCCAAGGTGCGGAGACGGGCCCGATTTTTGCTCCAGATCCCGAGGCCGAGGAAGCCACCGACCACGCCAATGACCAAGCCCATGAAGCAACCCAATCCCCAATCCCCCCAACCTCTCCTACTGCCTCAACCTTGCCCTCAATATCCCCGCCAGCTTCACCTGCGCCCGGTGGTACATCTGCTGCGCGGCGTGGGGGTTCGGCCGGCCGAGGTCCTCGCAAATGGTTTCCCAGGACGCGCCGGCGTACTCGCGTAGCAGGATCAGTTCGCGGTGTTCTTCGCTGAGGCTCTCGACGCAGGCGTCGTAGATCTCCTTGAGTTCGGCGTTGGCGACGATGGTACTCGGAGACGGGCCTTCGTTCGGTATCACGCCGGCCAGGTTGAGGGACTCGCCCTGGGTGGGGCGGTCGAGGTCTTGTTGGCGGCGGATGTCGCGCTTTTTGGCTGTGATCTTGCGGTGGGCGTCGCGGATCTGGCGTTCGGCGATGCGGGCCAGCCAGTTGATGATGCTGGCCTGGTCCTGGGGAACGAAGTCGCCGAGCTTGCGGGCGGCGACGATGTAGGTCTCGTTGACGATGTCGCAGGGTTCCATGGCGCGGCGTACGAGGGCACCCATGCGGATGCGGGCGATGCGATGGACGCGTTCGTAGTAACGCTGGAAGAGCTGGTTCAGGGCTTCGGTGTCGTCATCCTGGGCGCGGCGCACGAGATCGAGGGACTCGTTCAGCGCGGGGAGGGCGGGGAAGTCGACGCTCTTCGAGAGGTCCTGCTCGGGTTGGCTGGCGTCTGATTCGCTCGGGGTGGCGGAACTCATGTCGTAGGGCTGGTGGGGAATGGTGGGGATCGGGGATCGGGCAACGTGACGCTGCGGCGCCGATCGGTCCAGGGCGTCCGGGGATCGCCATGCTCGCGTATTCCTGGTTTTTGCGGCCGTGCGGAGCCTCTTTCTCCCGGCGCCGCCGGCTAACGGGCCCGCAGGGTGGCCGGGACCTGGATCTCGACGCCGTCGCGACGGATGCGGAGCGTGACCTCATCGCCGGGGGCGTGGGCCTTCAGGAGCTGGCTGTAGCTGCGCAGGTCGCTGATTTCGTCCTGGTCGATGGCGAGCAGGATGTCGCCTGCGACGAGTTTGGCATCGGCGGCGGCCGAGTCGGGGACCACGGAGGAGACCTGGACGCCGGGGCCCGTGAACTCGAAGTCGGGCACCGTGCCGAGGCTGACGCGCCGGCTACTCGTCGAGGGGGCGGGCGGCTTGCGGGACGCGGCGTCGGTGGTATTGCTCGAGGCGAGCGTGGAGGTCATCGGGTCCGGGCGATCGGAGAGGTAGAGGGTCATCTCCTTCATGAAGGAAGCCACGCGCACCAGGCCGCCGGCGTCGACCTGGTCGACGGTGTCAGAGGGGCGGTGGTAGTCGCCGTGGGCGCTGCCGAAGATCTGGACTGCCGGGATGCCCTGGTGGTGGAAGCTGACCTGGTCACTGCCGCCTGGATCATCGGCGATGCACGTCGACTTGATGCCGGTGGTGAAGCCGATCCCGCGCGCGATGTGAACCCACTCGGTAGCGCTGCCCGAGCCGAAGACGGTGATCGGCTTGCCATCCAGACGGCCGACGGTATCCATGTTGACCATGGCGAAGACGTCCTTCGCGGGCCAGCGCTGCATGGCCTGCAGGTAGTGGCGCGATCCCTTGAGGCCCCATTCTTCGCCGCTGAAGGCCACGAAGATCATCGTGCGTCCGGGCAGATGTGAGCGCGCGAGGTCACGTGCCAGCTCGATCAGCACGGCCACTCCGGATGCGTTGTCATCGGCGCCGGGGTGTAGTTGCCCCTCGTTGCCGCTGCGCACGTCGGGCCAGCCATGACCCAGGTGGTCGTAGTGCGCCGAGATGACGACCGACTGACCCGCCATGTCCGGGTTGTTGCCCGGGAGGACGCCGATCACGTTGGCCATCCGTACGGGCGTTCCGTCCGGGCCCCCGAGTTCCGCCCATTCCTGAAGGTAGCTATCGCCTTCGCCTCCCGGTTGGAGCCCGGCTTCCGCAAACGCGTCCTGGATGTAGCGCTCGGCCAGCAGGATGCCCTCGGTCCCGACGCCGCGCCCCTCGAACTCGGGAGCGCAAAGGGCCTCGACGTGGGCGTGCAGGGCGCGCGGGTCGAAGGTGGGTGCCAGCGAGGCGAGCGGCTCGGCCTCGGGCAGCGCGCCCCGCTCGACAGCTCCACCGGATGAGGTCCAGACGAGGGGCGAAGCCGTGGCCTGCCACTGTCCCTTGGCAGAGTTCGTCGGCTCATCGCCGGTGAACTCGAGGAAGGAGTACTTGCCGTAGTGGGGGAGTTTGCGCTCGAGACCCGGCAATGCGGCGCCGTTGGCGGTGCCTACCCAGCCGACGGTCAGGTCCGGGTCGGCGGGGTGGCGCAGCGCGTACACGAAGCAGTCGTCTCCCGTCGGCGGGCCGGCGACTCCACGCCGCGCCAGGGCGTCGGCGATCTCGGTACGCCAGCGGTTCCCACTGCCCAGAATCCACACGCAGCGATCCTGCGGAAGCTCGTCGATCGCGTCCGAAGTCAGGACCTCCACACTGTCCTGTCCCGCTTGCCAGCCATTGGCGAGTGTGAGCCAGCCGTCGGCCAGTGGATCCTCGTCGCTGCTCGGGACCACGAGTGCCGTCCGTTCGGCGCCAAAGACACCCGACATCGTCGGCGGGATCTCTTCGCGGTGCAGGCGGCGGAAGAGGTCGAAGTGCGGGTCCACGTCGATGCGTTCGATTCCGTCGCCGGCGAGGGTCACGCGCTCGTTGCGCGTGTTCATGCTGACCATCTGCAGGGATGCCTCGCTGCTACCGGCGCGTGTGACCGCGATCGGGATGAGCAGGTCGTAGGTGTCCTCGCTCTGGGTCTGGGTGAGCTCGATCTCCACCCCCCCTGTATTCGCATGCACCTGCATCTCGAGCACCGGTGCACCCGTGCGCTCCACCCACTGGGCGAAGAACTCGCTCAGGTCCACGCCGGCCGACTCCGTGAAGACCTTTTGCATGTCCTCGAAGGAGGCCTCCTTGAAGCGGAAGCGTCGGTAGAAACGCTGCAGTCCGCCGACGAAGGCCTCGTCACCGATGCGCTTGCGAAGCATGTGCCACAGCATCAACGACTTGCCGTAGCCGACCGCCTGGGTCGCGGCCGAGTGGCGCGACCGGAACTCGCTCAGCGCGAAGTCCTTGGCGTCGCTGACGTAATTGCGGTAGCTGTCGAGGCTGTCGCGCCGGTAATCGTGCCCGCTCCCGCGACCTTCCTTGATCAGGTGGTCCGCGAGATAGGCCGTGAGCCCCTCGCACCAGTTGCCGCTCTCGTAGTCGACGTAGACGCCGTTGCCCCACCAGTTGTGCAGGATCTCGTGCGGGTAGGACGAGTGCAGGATGAAGGGCAGGCGGATCACGCTCGGGCCGAGCAGCGTGAAGGACGGCATTCCGTACCCGGTCTCCCAGAAGTTCTCCACCAGCGCGAACTTCGAGAACGGGTAGGGGCCGATCAGCTGGCGGTACATCTCGATGTACTGCGCCGTGACACCCAGGTACTTGTTCGCCAGGGCTCCGTCGTCCTCACGCAGGAACGCGTATGCGGTGACATTCCCGCTGACCGTCGAGTACTCGTGGAAGCGGGCCGCGATGATGTAGATCTCCTGCATCGGATTGCCGCAGGACCAGGTCACGCGCTGTCGCTGCCCATCCGCCGTGTCCACGAGTCCGTGCTCTGAACGGTCGCCCTGGCTGACGGCATCCCAGTCAGCGGGCAGGTCGATGGTCAGGCTGAACGTCACGAGCTCGGCCTCGAAGCTCGGTACCCACCACGAGGCGCCGCCCAGCACCACGCCGTCGCCGCCAATGATGCCCGGGGTGGTCGAGAAGCTCTTCGAGTACTCGCCGCCGATGCTCTGCACCTCGCTGTGGATGATCCCCGAATACTCCAGCTGTAGCACGCGTTCAGGATCGAGCGGCGCGCCGTCCTTGCGCGCCACGCGCCAGGTGCGGACCGCGAGTGCCGGGCCCGATTCGCCCGAACCCGAGCCGGCGAGTTCCTCAGAGTCGTCGGTGGTCAACTCCAGGTCCGCGTCGACGCTGGTGACGGTCAGTCCCGCGTGTAGACGGAAGGTGACGGGACCCTCGGACCGGAGCGCATTCGAGATGCGGTCGCTGGCGAGCAGGGCATGTTCCGCGGGGGAAAGCTCGACGCGCAGTTCGTGATGGATGGGCGTCGGTGCCTGCGCGGTGGCGGCGGGGGAGAGCCCCACGACGAGGAGGGTTCCGGCGAGAGTGCGTGCGAAGCGGTGGGTGGCGTGCAGCATGATGCTGCGTAGGTTACCAGGCCGCAGTGCCTACCGCTTGTTGAACAGGAAGCTGCCGCCGAGGACGCTTCCGAACAGCACGATCGTCCCGATCGTGTCCTTCTGGCTGCCTCAGCAACTGGACGTAGCCTTGAGCCAGATTCCGGCGCCCGTGAGGGCTGCGAGCAAGATCCAGTGGATGTTCTTCATCTGCCTTGTTCCTGGTCGGTAGGTGAGGTCCGGTACGGGCGACCGGACTCGAAGGACTGGAGCACCGCGCGGTATCGCGCCCGTTGTGCGGTCGGCGCCGCTTCGATCGCGCGCGTCTGCCATTCCACGGCGGACTCGAACGCACCGGTTTCCGCCTGGGCGGCCGCGAAGGCCTGCAGGCTGGGGGCGTCGTGCCAGCCGGAGAGCTCGCCCGCGCGGCGCGCGTTGACGAGTGCCTCGGCTCCGTCGCGCAGGTTCTCGTCCGGGCATGTGGCCAGGAGCCAGGCCAGCTCGGCCTGGGCGCTTGGGTCCTCGGGTACGAGGCGCGTCGAGCGCAGGAGGTCCTCGGCCGCCCTCGCGTAGTCGCCGCGCGCGGCGTGGATCTGACCGCGAAGCAGACGCGCGCGCGCCAGGTCGCCGGCAAGCTCGATCGCGCTGGAGGTGTGCGCGAACGCTTCGTCGACTTCACCTGCGGCATGCAGCGCCTGGGCGTGGGCGAGATGGGCAGCCGCGTTCTGGGGTTGGATCCCCAGTGCGCGCGCCGTGTCCGCGGCCGCCAGGGACCTGTTGCCGATGCTGGAGTAGAGCGTGGCGCGGCTCGCGTAAAGGGAGGTCTCCTGCGGATGCGCCTCGATGAGCGTCTGGAAGTGTTTCAGTGCCTGTCCGTAGTCGCCCGTCTGCCCCAGGGCGCGCGCCAGTCCATGGGCCGCGGCCATGGAACCGGGTGCCAGGTGCAGGGCTTCGCGGAATGCGCTCGCGGCGGCGGCCGGGTCCCCTTGCAGACCGTTCACGATCCCGAAACTGACCTGATCGACGGCGCTCGGCGTGTCTTCAAGGCGTTGCCGCAGGGCCTGGTTCATCTGTCGTAGAAAGCCGGCGAAGCCAGGTTCCAGGACGAGTGTGGCGCGGTGCAGGTAGGCGTGGTCCGCGGCTTCGCTCAGATGGTCGGCGGCCGCCATCTCCAGCAACAGCGGCAGCAGGCGCGCCTTGCGGTTGAGGGGAGACATCCAACGACCGGGGAAGGGTAATGCCGCCCGCCGCTGCTCGTCGTCGTCGAGTTCGAGGGTGGCGACATCCTTCAGGAGCTGGTCGACGTCCACCTGTCCCTTGTAGATGACGGCGATGCGCCCCTGGGAGTCGAGCAGGAAGCTCGTGGGCACGGGCAGCGGTCGGCGCTGGGCCAGCAGGAGGTCATGGGCGATCTGCAGTGTGTCCACGGTGCTCGTGCTCGCGAGGCCGGATTCGAAGGGCAGTGCGAGGCGCTCCATCAGTGCCGCGGCCTTCGTCACCGAGGAGGCTTCGTCGGTGCCCAGTCCGTCCACGGAGAGGGCCAGGACGCGCAGGCCGACCGCGTCAACGCGGTCCTTCTCGCGCCCGAGCTCCGCCAGTTCGGCCATGCAGGGCTGGCACCAGCTGGCCCAGAGGTTGATGAGCATGGGCGACCCGAAGGGATGGTCGGGCGATCGGTCGACGCCGGCGAAGGTCTGGTAGTCGACGCGCGGCAGGGGCAGGCGCGACGAGAGGAAGATGCGTGCCTTGCCAGGTGTACGCACGCTCTCGATCTCGTCGGGCTTCAGCGCCAGCTCGCGCTGCGGGGGCGTCCAGTTCAGCGCGCGCCCCTGCCCCTGGACGAGTCGGTAGAAACCGTCGGCTTCGACGCCCTCGAAGTCCTCGGCCGCCGCGCCCGGCCAGCGCACGGTGACGCGCGCGATCCGCTGCGACGATCCCAGTCCGAAATGGATGCGCTTGCTCGACTGACCGAGAAATCCCTCCCCGGCGCGCAGGGTCCGGATCAGCGTCTCATCCGGCGTGTCCTCAAGCACGACCTCGAGCCGCGCACCGATCCCATCGCGGTTGCTGCTCTTGCCCTCGAGCGCGAAGGCGACGAAGTGGTTGTCCCCCGGCGCGTCGTTGCGCACGAAGCGCACGCGCGGCGAGGTGCGGTTGCCGGACCAGACATCGAGGTCGCCATCAAAATCCCAGTCGACCAGGGCCAGCGAGCGCCCATCGTCTAGAAAATTGAATCCGGTGACGGCAGATACGTTGGCGAAGGGGCCGCCGTGGATGTTCAGGAAGGCGCAGTTGCGCTCGTTACCGCTCCAGGAGAAGCCCTGTTCGGCCAGTCGGCCCAGCTGCTGGTTGGCCTGGGTGAAGGCTGCGCGCTGATCCTCGTCGCTGGGATCTTCGGGTGAGTGCGACACGACCTGCCGCCAGTAGAAGCTTCACAAGTCCTGCGTCGATTCCTGGGTCAGGTAGCCGTTGGCCACCAGCAGATCGTCCCAGCCGTCGTTGTTGATGTCCGTGAAGAGCGATCCCCACGACCAGCGTCCCATGGTCGTACCGACCTCCTCGCTGATGTCCACGAAGCAGCGTTCATTCGTTTCGCTGGCGCGGTTGGCGAGCATCGTGTTGCCGCGTGCGAGGCGCAGGAAGGGCGCCTTCTCCTCGTCCGTCATTCCCGGCTTGAAGCCTTCCTGCGCGACCACGCGGTTTCCGGCGGCGGAGAACATGTTCGACACGTACAGGTCCATCCAGCCGTTGTGGTCCATGTCTCCCCACGTGACGGACATCCCGAAGTTGGCGTCGAGCGCTCCGAGCCTGGCCGCCACGTCGACGAACTGACCGTCGTCGTTGCGGTACAGGTTGTTGTGCCCGTAGTCGTTGGCCACGTAGAGGTCCTGGTCCCCGTCGTTGTCGTAGTCCTCCCACGCGGCTGCGTAGCTCCAGCGGTCGTTGTTGACGTCCAGCCCCGTTGCGGCTGTGGCGTCCTCGAACTGCCAGTCGCCATCGTTGCGCAGGAGCTGGTTCACGCCTCCGTTCGTTGCGTTGTACAGCGGTACCGGCTGTCCAAACTGGCTCGTTTCCAGGCCAGCGGCCGGCCGGTAACTGCAGCGGTAGATGTCCAGGTCGCCGTCGCCGTCGAAGTCCACGGACGTCAGCGAGTAGCCGAAGTTTCCGGTCGCGCGCATGCGCTCGGTGAAGTGCCCCTCGCCATCGCCCTCGAACAGAAAGATCCGGCGCCCGGTGAGGAGCGCAAGGTCCTGGTCGCCATCGTTGTCGAGGTCGACGAACAGCGAGCTGAAGGAGACGTCGAGCACATCGACGCCCGCGGCTGCAGACCCGTCGCGAACGCTGCCGTCCGGGTTCTGGAGCAGCAGGCGGTTCGGCAACCCGCCGGGCTGGCAGACGTAGACGTCATCCAAACCGTCGCCGTTCACGTCGGCCACGGAAACTCCCATGTGTGCTTCGAGCAGTGTCCTGCTGTAGAAGCCCTCGAGGCGTCCGGCCCAGTAGGAGGACCCGTAGCGCAGCTGCTCCAGAAACGCGGGCTCGGCTCCCAGAACGGAATCGGTGCAGTCGCGCATGAGCGTCGTCCCGGACGCCAGCGTCTGAACCTGTTCGTACTGCTGAACTGTCAGTTTCGTGAATTTCAGATCCGTGGACAAGCCCTCCCAGTGCACGCGCCAGATGGCGCTGCGTTGACTCGCACCGGTCGCGCGCAAGCTCTCGTCCTGGTAGTTGATGGTGGTGACGACCTCGTCGTCCGTGGCCTCGATGTTCACGATCTTGATCTTGACGTGCGTCGCCGACGCGCCGCCCAGGTCCATGCGCAGCTGCTCGAGTGCGCTGGCCAGCCCGGCCGCGCCGGTCCACTCCATGGGCGCCGCCGCAAGCGCGTCCGCATCCGCGCGCAGGACGGTGATCGTGGCGTCCTCAAAGGCAGTCAGCAGGTCCTTCGGGACGAGGGCCGTGCCCTTGACGTTCGGGCTGGCGACCTCTGCCCATTCCGCAGTGGTGATCGGGCGATCTTCCTCGAGCCTATGTCCGATCTTACCCAGGGTCTTCTTCACCATGCTGGCCAGGGCCTCGGTATCCCAGCCATCGCGATGGGGATCGATGCGGTCCAGACTGTCGGCGTTCTCGTCGCGACTGCGCGCCGTGATGAGACGCTCGGGGCCCGAATTCGCGCTCCCGTCGGACCCGATCCCGGCCGGGGCGACCTGGGGCTCCTGGGGCTCCTGGGCGGGACCCTTGCCGCAGGAGAGGGAGACCGCGACGAGCACGCACCCGAGCAGCAGGCCGTGCGGGCGTCCGGCGGGGCCCTGCGGGCGACCGTCCTGTCTGGTTCGGCTGGCCCGGCCCGCGGCCCGCCTTGTGTCTATTCGCGTCATCTACCCATCTCTGTCTGCCTGTTCCGAGGGTCGCCTATTCTGGCGGCCTGTCGACCCGAAAAATACCTCCGGTCTCCAGGGCCCCGATCCGAGCTGCCTGCGACTATGCTTCGGGGCTCTTCGGGTGCCTGTGGGCACGTTTCGGCTCGGTCAGCTTCGATCATCATAGAGAGGTCTCGTCTTGCGTACGTTCACTGGATTCATCCTGGTCGGTTCTCTGGCCCTCATGGGCTGTGCGTCGGAAACGGCCCCGGACGCCAAGTCCGGCAACGGCGGGGCGGCTGCGAAAGGCGGCATGGCCTCGGGCATGGCCGGCGGTATGGCCGGCGGCATGGCCTCGGGCATGGCCGGCGGTATGGCCGGCGGTATGGGTGCTGGCATGGCCGGCGGTATGGCTGCCGAGGCCCCTGTGCCCGCGAAGCCCTACGTCCCCAAGCGCGGACCGGCGATCGACTTCGCACCGGGTGGCCCGGTTTCGGACGAAGGCCTGGCCGACTACCACGTCGTCATGGCGTGCAAGGTCGATGGCGAGGATGTGGGCTCCATGACCTTCGAGCTGTGGTCGGAAGGAGCACCCAAGACGGTGCGCAACTTCCTGCGCTACTGCGACGAGGGCTTCTACGACGGATTGATCTTCCACCGCGTCCTGCGCGACGTCATGGCGCAGAGTGGTGACTCGACCGGTACGGGCAGCGGCGACGGACCGCACGGCACCGTTCCGGCCGAATTCTCCGAGGCTCAGGAACGCGCCCACCATTATGGCGTGCTCTCGATGGCGCGCTCCGCCGACCCGAACTCAGGATCCTCGCAGTTCTTCATCATCACGGACGAGGGCTTCGACGTGTGGGGCTTCGACGGTCAGTACACGTCGTTCGGTCGGTTGACCGGCGGCGTGAGCACGCTCGAGGCGATCGCCAACGTTCCCGTGATGTCAGCCGGCGGGCCCGAGGTGTCCTCGCCCACCAAGAAGGTCGAGATCACCAGCGCCGAGGTGCACGAAGGACCTGCACCCACGGGCGAGGAGATCGCCCGCCCGCCGGTCGAGCTCGACCTGGGTGGCGCTCCCGACCGCATCGTCTTGCAGCACGTGCTGCTCGCATTCGACGGGGTCCAGGGCCTGCAGGTGACGCGCACCAAGGAGGAGGCCGAGGCCCTGGCGACCAAGCTCCTCGCGGAGGCCAGGGGTGGCGCAGACTTTGACGAGCTGGTGCGTACGCACTCGGACGACACGGTCCCGGATGGGGACACGAGTCCCGGTGTCTACCGGTTGATGAACACCGGTGCGCGCAACCGCGAGGCCGAGCGCGCGCTCTACGCCATGAACATCACGTACAAGGTGAAGCGCGAGAGCATCGATGAGCAGATTGCCGTGGGCGATCTGGATGCGGCCGGGGCTCAAGAGGCGCAGCAGGCATTGCTCGCGGCGACCCAGGCCGAGGCGGACGAGCACATGTGGGGCACCCGTGAGCAGATGGTCCCGGCCTTCGGCGACGTGGGCTTCCTGCTGGAGGTTGGCGAGGTGGGGCTCGCGCCCTTCGATCCGGCCAAATCGCCCTACGGCTGGCACGTCATCAAGCGCCTCGAGTAGGCGCGCACGCAACCACTTTCAGTCGTCGAGGCCCACCGCGTGGGGCTCGGCGGCTTTTTTGTGGGCCAGCAGCTCAGCGGTCCGAACCTACTGGCTGAACGTGACCGCGAGGCCGTCGCTGAGGTTGATGTAGCCGCTGCCGCTACCGTGCTGGTCGCGGTAGTAGTACTGGAAGTACCAGGTCGAGCCGCCGGTGATCTCACCCTTACCCTGGTTGGCGGGGTGGTGGTTGAAGTCCAGTCCGAACGACGCGCTGCCGCGCGAGTTGACGGGGGCTACCCCGTTCAGGCGGTGGACACCCCGGCCGCCTGCACCGGCGCAGCGCACACCGTTCCCGAAGGGCGTGTTGACCTGACCGCCACCGTAGAAGAACACTCCGAAGCTGCTCGGCGGCGCCCCGTTGACCCTCAAGGTGAAGCTCCCGGCCGAGACGCTCACGGAGCCGGTGCTCGAGATGATCGCGCCGTTGCCCGTCGAGTTGGGCGAGGCCGTGCAGTAGTTCCCGGCGGAAGTCGTCGATGCCAGACCGACCAGCAGGGTCGTGCCGAGGAGCGCTTGAATACGAGTGAACATCATGTTGAGAGAGGCGCGCAGGCGGGTTCGAGGCGAACGCTGCGGGGTGTGCCGAAACGGGTCTGAAGTGCCTACGAGCCTAACCCGGGCACGGGGATTTCGACAGAGAGCAGCGCGGAAGGGGCTGAAAACGGGCCCCGGACTACCGAGGGCACCGTGGCCCGCTCGCTCCCAACGGTCTTCGGGCCGCCGTTCATATCGGGTTGCGCCGGGGCGCGAGGGTGAATTCCCGAGGGCAAGCACTAGGCTGCCTCCCATGGGATTCGTGAGATGTCTGGCGCTGGTGCTCAGCGCGAGCTGCGCGGGCGATGAGCCCACGGGCGTATCGGGCGACGTCGGCGGCTCGACGGTGGGCGCGTACTCCTTCTTCGTGGCTGGCCACGTCTACGGAAAGCCCGGCGGTGACACCGTGGGCCTTTATCCGGCCTTCAAGGCGCGGCTGCCCTGGCTGCTCGAGCAAGCGGGTATGAGTCTGGGGTTTCTGGCGGGGGACATGGTTCGCCGTCCCAATGGGCGCTTCTGGGACCAGGCTGCACTCGAGATCGATGAGATCGGGGTGCCCGTACACATGGTCGCCGGCAACCATGACATCGCTTACGAGGGCGCCGAGGGTGGGCCGGACCTGATCTTCCGCGCTGGCTACGAGGAGCGCTTCGGCCCTACCTATTACAGCCGTCGCTATGCTGGCGACCTCTTCCTCGTTTTCGACACCACCCTCGACCACTGGAACGTCTCTGGCCCGCAGCTGGAATTGCTGCAGCGCGAACTGACCCAGGGTTCGTTCCGCAACCTGTTCGTGTTCTTCCACCACGTCGTGTGGTGGCGCAACGCGGATGGTGCGAACCTGCGCCCCAACTCGTGGGACGGGCGCTCCGACGGTACGCCCAATTTCTGGTCGGAGGTCGCGCCGCTACTGACTTCCACGGGGCGCGAGGTGTTCGTCTTTGCGGGAGATCTCGGCGCCCACAAGAAGGCCACGCCATTCTCGTACCGGCGCGAGGGCGCCCTGCATCTGATAGCGACCGGCATGGGGGGCGGCACCCAGGACAACTGCGTGGTCGTCGACGTAGATGTGAGCGGCGCCGTGCACCCGCGGCTGGTGGCCCTGGCCGGCGAGCCGGATTCCCTCGGGGAGTTGCGCGACCTGTAGGCCCGCGGCGCGCGTTACTTCGTCAGGGGCAGCGGCGTGCCCAGGTCATCCCCGTTCGGGGTGAAGCCATCACCGTCCGTGTCCACGAAGATCGGGTTCGTCACGGCGACCGGACGCACCTCGGCCCGGCGCGGCAACACCAGGGGCAGCTCGACGCCCATGTGCGTGTTCTCGCCGATGGCGCACACGATCAGGTGCGCGTCGGCTTCCAGGTGGAGGTCGATCTGGTGCTCGAAGCGCACGACCTCGTCGTGGAACAGGTCCGGGTTGTCGGCGCGCGTGAAGTTCCACTCGGGGACCGCGCGCCCGTTCCTGAAGACCTGAACCCGGTCGATGTCGTACCAGTTGGCGCACTGGACGCGTATCTCGAGGGAAGTGCGTGCCTGCGGCTGGAGCAGGATCTCGTCGCCCGGAATCGCGATCGAATCGCGTGCTCGGCCCGGCAGCCTGGACACCACGCGCGCCTCGAGAAACGGACCGCTGGTCATCATGGCGTGTCCCGCCTTGAGCTGCCGCACGACCTGGCGCGTGGGCAGCAAGGCCGGATCGTCGAAGCTGCTCTTGATGTAGGTGCGCGCCAGGCCACCGCCCGCGTTGTCGTGCTGGTCACCGCTCATGACGCCCGGCTTGCGCAGCCCCTGGTTCATCAGCTGCATCCATGTCAGGACGCGACTCTTGCCCGTCACGACGTCGTCGAAGATGCGCTCGAGAGGCGGCACTTCGATCACATCCGCATGCTCGATCAGGCCCGGGAAGCCACCGTCGAACTTGCCATCGCTATCCTGGTCGTAGAGCACCCGCACGAGCGCCGGGTGGCAAAGGATCACGACCTTCTCGCTGTTCGAGTCCCAGCCTGCCAGGCGCGCGATCTGCACGGCCGGGTCGTCGTCCGGCTGCGGCGCGCCACCGTCCTGGGTGTGCGGGACCGGGATGAGCGGGAAGGCGATGTTGTGCCCGGCGCGGATCACGTCGCCGGTCAACTCGATGCTCGGGCTGCTCGCCAGCCATGGCGTCAAGCCCGTGGAGCTCAGCAGGCTGCGGAAACTCTCGATGCGGTTGTGTTCGGTGCGCGGCGAGAACTCCATACCCGAACAGGCCAGGCTCATGATGCGGCCCAGCGGGCTCGCGTAGGTGTCGCCGGACGGGGACGAATGCCCGTGCAGATCTGCCGCGATCCAGCCGCTCGTGTCCACGCTACGAACGAGCTTGCCGGTGACGCGCGTGGTGCCGCCGCGCTTCGCTTCGAAGTCTACGGAGGCCACGTCGTACTCGGGCCCGCGGCTGGCCATGGCGGTGTACAGACCCGGCAACAGCGCCTGGCGGAACGTCCCATCGACCGTGTACAGGGTACTGCGGACGTGCAGGTCGCCGGATGTCGGGAAGAAGTAGGGCGTGGCCGTTTCGTTGCGTCCGATGATCTGGACCCCGCAGGGCAGCGGCTCGCCTTGCTCGTCCGTGAAGCGCCCTTCTATCCAACCGGGCTGGTGCAGATCGAAACTGTGCTCGACCGGCGCGTCACCGTCGATCTCCAGGCTCTGGGGCGGGCGCCCGGCGGAGTCGACGCGGATCGTGGCGGGGCCCGGCGGAAGATTGAAGCTCACGCGGCCCGCGTCATCGGCGCGCCCGAACCCCAGGCTCTGATCTCCGGAGCGCGCGAAGCACAGTGCGTCCGCGACGGGGTCGCCCTGGGAGTGTACGTGCAGATCGATCCTGCGTCCGGGCCGGCCCGCGTCGCGCGCTGCCATGGTGCGCAGGTCCAGACTGCTGGCCGCACAATAGATCCAGCGTGTGAAAGCAGCCTCGCCCGCGGCCGGCGCGCGCAGGTTGGCCTTGCCCTGCCAGGAATAGATGAAGGCGCCGGGCGCGTGCTTGGCGCCGGCCAGCTGTCCGATCACGCGCCCGTCCGCCTGGGGCGATACGCCGTAGGCCGCGTCGAACCAGCGGTCCTCGACCCAGGTCAGGCGCCCATCGGACGTGGTGAATGCGTTGAACGTACCGCCCGCGATCACGCCATCGACGGTCTGCAGAACGGCTGCGCCATCTTCGGGCGCGTGGAGCACGGTCTCGACCTCGAGGTGGTCGCTGTGCTGCGCAAGCCGGTAGTGCACGGCGATCCAGGCCTCGCCGGGCGCTGGCTCCGACGAGCAGACGAGTTCGACCAGCGCGCCTGTGGCGCTGATCACCTCGGCATGGCTGAGCTCGAATCCGGCGGGGCGCGTATCCCAGAGGGTCAGCTGATCGTTCGGCACGTCGCGCCGCATGAAGTCGATCAGCGTGCCTCCGATGGCTTCGACGCGCATGTTGGCGTTGCGCGTCGGGAGCGTGTCGGCGATGACCGCGATCACGTTCTCGTTGCGGATCAGCCAGTCACCGTGGATGGCGTCGATCTCCTTGCCGGCCAGCTGGGACGTGCGCCAGTTCTTGCTGTTGAGCCTCAGGATCTCTCCCGCATCCGCGGTCGCGGAGAGTGTCGCCAGGACCAGCGCCGGGAGGATCAGGCGTCGCGCTTCGATGGTTCCAGGTCGCTTCACGCTCAATATGCCACGGGGCCTCGTGCAGCCACGCCGCGCGGGACCACACGGGCCAATGTGGCAAGGACCGCGGCGCCCGTCAAGCTGGCCGGGCGCGCGAGCGGGCCGGCGGGCGCCAGGCGTCTGGACGGCTCCCGGAGGGCCCTGGCCTGGCCCGGGGGCAGGGACCGGTTGCGGAATGGGGTGGGGCGTAGTTTAATCGGCAAGAGGCGTCGGATTCGCTCATGTAGAGCGGCTCCGCGAGTTCCACGTTTTCGGGAGAGTTGATGCATACTCGTCGATTGACATTTCGGCCCGTTCGTGCCCTGGCAGGCGCACTTCTGGTGATCGGCGCGCACGCCGCGCCGAGTGGAGCCGGAGGTGCTCAAACCGCTCAGCTGGTGGAAATTAGCAAGGGGCTGGGGCAACCCACCGACCTGGCCGCGCCGGTCGGGGATGCGAGGCTCTTCGTGAGCACCGTCCCGGGCGAGATCGTCGTCATCGAGTACGGCGTCCGGATCCCGCAGCCCTTTCTCGATCTGTCCGCCGTGGTGAAGCCAGATCAGGGTCTGATGAGCTTCGCGTTCCACCCGGACTACGCGAGCAACAGGCGCTTCTTCGTGACCTACCTCGATCCGAACGACGAGGCCTGGCTGGTCGAGTACGAGGCCAGCTTGGACCCCAACGTGGCCGACCCCGCATCCGCGCGCGTCCTCATCGGGCCGTATCCCCAGCTCGGTGGCGACCACAACTGGAACTGCATCCGGTTCGGACCCGACGGCATGCTCTATGTCGCGACGGGCGATGGTGGCGCCACCCATTTCGACAATGATGCGCAGGACTTGAACACGCTGAACGGCAAGATCCTGCGCCTGGATATAGACCTGCCCGCGCCATTCGTTCCCGCGGATAACCCGCTGGTCGGCACGCCCGGCGTGCGCGAGGAAATCTGGGCCTACGGCTTTCGCAACCCGTGGCGCATCAGCTTCGATGACCTCACCGGTGACCTCTACATCGCGGATGTGGGAGCGTCCGAATGGGAGGAGATCAACGTGATCCCGGCCGGAGCTCCCGGACCCTTGAACTTCGGCTGGCGCTGCATGGAAGGCCCCGATTGCACCTCCTTCGGGTGTTGCGGTGCGGGCAGCTTCGTCGCGCCTATCCATGCCTTCGACCACAGCGCGGGACGCTGCGCCGTGATCGGTGGTGCCGTCTACAACGGCTCGGCTCTGCCCTGGTTGAAGGGCTCCTACATGTTCGCCGAGTTCTGCACAGGTGAGGTCACCTCGCTCGTGTACGACGGAAACACGGTGACGACCCTGCGCGATCACACGGACGACTTTGCCGTCGCCGGTGAGCCCCTCGCGCGGCCGGTGACGTCGATCAGCACCGGTGGCGACGGCGAGCTGTACCTCATCGATCGAAATGGGGGCCACGTCTTCAAGGTCGTCCCGAAGGCCACGGATTCGTTCTGCCAAGGAGCCCTCAACTCGGCAGGCCACGCCGCGCGCATGGATGTCGACTCCTCGATCAGCGTGGCGGCGAATGACTTCGAGCTGACGGCCAGCGACGCCATCCCGAATGGTGTCGGCCTCTTCTTCTACGGCCAGCACCGCGTGCGCCTTCCATTCGGAGACGGGTATCGTTGCGTCGGAGGCATCACGGCCCGTCTGCGGCCCCCGGTCGCGGTCGACGCTTCCGGGAGTAGGACGAAGGTCTACGACCTGACCCAACCGCCCCGAGCGGATGTGATGGTCCTTCCGGGTGCCACCTGGCACTTCCAGTTCTGGTATCGGGACGGCGCGGCCGGCGGGGCGGGCTACAACCTCAGCGGTGGGGTATCGGTGACGTTCCGCCCGTAGCAGCCCGCAGCGCAGCCCGGCAAGTACGCCCAAGGACGAGCCCCTGGCGAGCATTGTGCTTCGCGGCGGGCTCGTTTTCTCTGTGGCTTGCCGAAGTCCCGGAATGCCTTGAAATGCGTCTCGATTCGCGGCGTAGTGGCCGGGCAAGCGGTCGAGGATGTCTCGACCCTACGAGGTCGGGCAGGGGCCCAGAAGTCGAGAGCCGGAGCGAGCTAGCCATGGATTTTAATCGTCGATTCGCGGGATATGTGATGGTTGTGTGCGCCGCTGGCGTGGGATTCAGCGCTCCGGCGCTGGCGGATAACAAGGTGGCGCACTTCGAGCTGACCGGCGCCCTGCTCGAGAAACCGGCCGGCGATGCTGGGCTGGGCTTCGGACCGCAGCCGGTGACCCTGGCGGACCTCGTGCAGCGCATCCTGGACGCTGGGCGTGACGACGACGTGCGTGCCTTGCTCTTCAGCCTGCGCAACCCGGCCTTCGGCCTGGCGCAGATCGACGAGCTGCGCGTCGCGCTGGGCAAGGTCGACAAGCCGATTTACTTCCACGCGGACTCGCTCATGACTGGCAGCTATGCCCTGGCCAGTGCAGGTTCCCATATCAGCGTCACGCCCACGGGCGATGTGTGGCTGCTCGGGATGTACGCCGAGAGTCCGTACCTGAAGGGCCTGCTGGACAAGATCCACGTCAAGGCGGACTACGTCCATATCGGTGACTGGAAGAGCGCCGGGGAGATGTTCACCGAGACGGGCCCGAGTGGCCCGGCTGCGGACAACATGAACTGGCTGCTCGACGGCATCTTCAGTTCGATGGTCGGCACCCTGGCCGATGCACGCTTCGGTGGCAACCTCGAGCGCGCGGGCGCCATCCTCGAGGAGGGCACCTACACCGCAGAAGCCGCCCTGGACGCGGGTCTGATCGACTCTGTTCAGCACGTTCAGGACCTGACCGCGCAGCTAAAGGAGCAGTTCGGCGAGGACCTGATATTCGTGTCAAACTACGGCGCCTCGAGCGGGCCGAGCCTGGATTTCGGCAATCCCTTCGGGATCTTCAAGCTGCTCGCCGAGCTGCGCAAGGGCAAGCAGCAGTCGACCGAGCCGGCGATCGCAGTCATTCACGTCGTCGGTACGATCCTTACCGGTAAAGCAGAGAGCAATCCCTTCGGCGCGAGCAGCGGCGCCTACAGCACGAACATTCGCCTGGCGCTCGACAAGGCCGCGAACGACGACTCGGTCAAGGCCGTGGTCCTGCGCGTGGACTCGCCCGGCGGCTCGGCTCTCGCGAGCGAGATCATCTACGACGCCGTCGCACGCGTGCGCGCCGCCGGCAAGCCGGTCATCGCATCCATGGGCAACGTTGCGGCCAGCGGTGGCTATTACGTTTCATGCGGCACCGATCGTATCCTGGCTGGCCCCAACACGATCACCGCATCGATCGGTGTGGTGGGCGGTAAGATGGTGACGACCGGCATGTGGGACAGCGTCGGTGTCACCTGGCACGCCTACAAGCGCGGCGGAGCGGCGGAGCTCATGAGCAGCGCGCGCGCCTGGAACGATCCCGAACGCAAGAAGATCCACGACTGGATGCTGGGCGTGTACGACATCTTCAAGGGCCACATCACCGAGCACCGCTCCGATCAACTTGCGAAGCCGATCGACGAGATGGCCGGAGGTCGCGTGTTCTCGGGACGTCAGGCCCTGGACCTGGGTCTGGTCGACCAGCTCGGGACGATGAGCGACGCGGTGCGCGTGGCTGCTGAGATGGCACGCATCGACGACTTTGAGCTGCGCGTGCTACCCAAGCCCCCGACCCTCTTCGACCTGTTCGACAAGGCGAGCGGCGAGCGTGAGCGTTCCCGCATCAGCCTGAGCTCGTCGATCGCGTCGAGCTTCCTCGGCCAGCGCGCGAGCTTCATCGAAGGCCTGGCGCCGATCCTGGCCGCTCTCGACCCACAGCGGGTTGGCGTCCTGGAGCAAGCGATCCAGCGCCTCGACATCCTGCATCGCGAGCACGTCGTCCTGATGCCGCCGGTCGCGTCGATCGGCTTCGAGGGCCGCTGATCCTGAGCACCGGGTCGGGCGCTCCGTGTGCTCGACCCGGTTCACTCGGCCCGGTTCAATCGGTCGGGAATGACTGGATGCGGGGCGTCAGCGCATCTGGGATCTCAGGAGTTGCTCCTGGATCTTGCTCAGCACCTGGCTCGCGACGTCGGGTGTCTCGGTCTTTCCCTTGCGAGCGCTGATGCGCACGATCGTCCTGGTGTGGGTCTTGTCGTAGGGCTCGATGGTCGCGAGCACCACGGTGTCCTGGCCGACGGCGACATCGGCCATCATCGCCTCCTCGTCCACGCGTGTGACGCGCCCGATCGAGCTGAAGGTGACCTTGGTCTGCTCCCAGACCTGCATGGGCGAGTAAGAGAGCACCACGCCGCGGGATTTCGACAGAATGGGCCCCGAAGGTTCGCTGACGCAGGCGGTCATCAGGATGGCGAGCACGACGGTGCACAGGGCGGTGAGTTTCATCGCTCCGTCGTACCTGATTCGGAGCACGGGCTCCAGCGCAGCTTGCCTCTCAGTCGTCGTCGCCCATCGGCAGCAGGTTGGAGAGCGCGATGGAGCGCTCGCTGCCCGCCCTCACCTCGATCGATAGGGCCCGGACCACGCGCCCCGCACCCTCCAGGCGGATCTCGCCGCTGCCGGTCGGTAGGGTCCAGATGCCATCGCGCCCTCTGAACTCGGAGCTGATCGTGTAGCCCGAGTGCGTGGTGCCGCTGTACTGCAGCGTCCCGCTCGCGATGCCCGGCAGGATGCGCAGGTCGGCAGTCATGAGATTGGTGACGACCTCGATGCCATCCGGGTGCGGGATGAGTGGTCGGCTGATCGAGGTCCAGGTCGCGGCGTTCTCCCGCGTCCACGTGAACGTGGGCGATTCGGTTCCGGTGAGCCAGAGCACGAACTGGCCGTTGCGATCCGTGCTGCCGCTCGTGGGCGCGTTCACCCGGGAGAACAGGCGTCTCGATGTGCCCACGCGTACGCGGTCCATTGCGGCCGGCTGGCCGTTGATGCGCAGGGTGCCCATGACTCGCAGGACCTCTGCCGGCTGCCATGCCAGCTCGACCTCGGTGGTCTCGCCCGGCTCGACGACGACACGCCTGTAGCCGTGCAGGCTCAGGTCCGAGGGGGAAGTGAACCGTCTCTGGGCCCGAATCGACAGTGACGGCAGTGCCTTGCCAAGGACGCCGACCCACCACTCTCCGGGTTGCAGGGTCTCGAAACGGAAGCGGCCATCCGCTCCGACGGCTACGGATTTTTCGTTCGAGGAGGGCCGCAGGAGATGCACGAACCAGAATGCGGGGCTGCTGTTGTCGGACATGACGAGCTGTCCTGCGACGGCTCCGCGAGCCTCGAGCTCGAGGTCCACGCGCACGACCCGGCCCTGGAGCGGGATAGGTTCCGATCCCGCGATGTCGCCATCGGCCGTGGCGACCACCAGCGCGTGGGTCCAGTTTTCTCCAGGCGTGTGGACGAAGGGCGCGCCGCCCCAACCCGGAGTGAGCACAAAGTGGCCGGAGTCCGAAGTGCGCGTGCTGCGGTTGGGGCGCGGGATCATCACGTCCCGGCCGCCGTCGGCGTTGCATTCCATCAGCACCACGTCGGCTCCCGGGACGGGCTCTCCCGCTCGCATCACCCGCCCCTCGATCACCGGCAGGGATTCCAGCCGGAACTCGACCGGGGCTGCGGACGATTGCGGATCGAGATCGGCACTTACCTCGATGCGATACCCGGCGGCGGCCACCACCGCGTGAAAGCTGCCGTTCGGCACGGGCAATTCGATGGGACTCCCGTCGTTCTGGCGGTGGATGTCCCGGGCGAACGGAAGCCAGGCCCGATGCAGCGGTACTGCGCCCGCGAAGATCTGAATCGAGATGATCCCGGGTGTACTGCCATCATCGCCCTGAACGGTGAACTGTTGTGTGCGCGCCGGTTCGAGCACGAGCCGCAAGAGCCCGTCCGGGAACGGGGGTAGGCGGGTAACGAAGCCCGACCCATCCGCGCTGCGCGCGCTCACCTCGAGCAGGTCCCGGACCTCACGGATCGTGAAGCCGCCATCCTTGTCCGCGAAGGTGTCGTTGCCCATGCCGTAAGCCGTGACCATGATCCGGGCGAACGGCATCGGTTGCCCCTGTGCATCGACGACCACGCCCTGGAGCGGTCGTGCAGCGCCGACGGATGAAGCGAGCACGAGGGTGATCGCGTCCTGGCCTTCCTCGAACGACGCCAGATCGTGATGGCCCCAGCGCACATCCGGATCCTGGTTGGCACCGAGCTGGGCCACGACGCGCAGTGGCCCGCCGGGCGCCCAGCCAAAGCCGAAGTGCCCGGCCCCGTCGCTCACGACACTCGGCCCAACTCCGAAGCGCCCCGGCGGCCGGAAGTCCACATCCGCCGAGAGACGCGTCCGTGACAGGTAGACCACCGCGCCGGAGACCGGCTCGCCCGCGACGTCGACCACCCGCCCCTCCAGCTTGCGGCCGGGCATGAGGCACAGATCCCCGATGTCGGTCGCATCACCGGGGAGCACATGGACCTCGTCGCGCCACCCGCTGCCATCCGGCGCGCGTGCCTCGAACAGGACATCGACCTGGCTTACGACGATGCGCGTCTCGAGCAGCAGCCGCCCGTCCACATCACTTATCGCCTCGAGGGCATAACCAAAGGCCTCCGCTCGCAGGCTGGCGCCAGCGATCGGCGCCCCGTTCAGATCGACGAGCCGTGCGCGCACGCTGGTGACCTCTCCGAACGGGGAGGCCATGCGCATGGCGGTGTCCTGCACCGACCTGGCCGCGCCACGAAGCAGTCCGCGCATCGGCGCGGGCAACGGCGCGAGAGCAACCTCGATCCCCGGGAGTGTCGGAGCGTCAGCTACCGGAGTCGGGATGCGCCCACGAGTGGGCCCGAGCGTTGCCCAGAGGACCACGAACAATGCAATCCCGATCAAGATCAGGCAACCGAGCCTCTTCTTCGGACGAGGGCCATCGGTCATGAGGTCGCCAGGGATCGAGTTGCGCTCACCGATTGATGCTCAGGGCGACTTGTCGCGACCGCCATCGATGGCGCGCTTGAGGGCCACCTTGGCTCGCTGGTAGCTCATGCGCGCGGCGTCGGCGCCGGGAGCATTTACACGCTCGGCGACCTCGGACCAGCTCATGCGTTCGAAGTCGCGTGCGAGCAGGAGTTCGCGGTGTTTGGACGGCAGGGCCTCGAGGGCTTCCGAGAACTGGCGCTCTTCCTCGTCGCGCTCGAGGGAGTCGAGCGGCTGGCTGATGTTGGCGGGCAGGTCGAGGTTCACGCGGCCGCTCGCGGTCGATTCAGCCAGGTAGGCCAGGTCGACCTCGCGCGCGCGGTCGCGCTTGGCGGCGTGCGCGTGCCGGTTGGCGCTGCAGATGCGGTTCTCGACGATCTTGGCGAGCCAGCCCATGAAGGCGGCCGAGTTGCGCAGCTCGAAGTGATCGAAGCCCTTGAAGGCCTCGAGCATGGCGTCCTGGACCAGATCACTCGCGGCCACGTCCACCTGCAGGCGCTGCCCGACGCGCCGCCGGACGACCTGGCGCACGCGGTAGTAGTAACGCGAGAACAGGCTGTCCAGCGCCTCGCGCTCGCCCTTCTGGGCGCGCACGATCAGCTCGATGCTCTTTGTGAGTTCGGGGTCCATCCTGGTGGCAGTCTGTCTCGCGGCGGGTGCGACACTCCAACGATAGGCTAGCCCCGTCGGATCGACAACCGTGGCGACTCCGGGAGCGGACAGGGGCCTGGGTAGGGGCGTACGTGGCCCAGGCAAAGCTCGAACCACCTGCGTTCTGGATCCTTGCCGCCCGACTAACGACCATGGTGCCCCCGTCCTCCGGAGCCTGAATCATGAACCTCCCGACCCTGCTGCTCGCCCTGTTCCCTGTCCTCGGCGTCGAGGCTGCGCACCCGGAGACGCGGGCCTCCGAGGTCATCCGCGATCGCTGTCAGGTCATCCTCGACGCGCTCGTCGAGGGCCCTATCCCCGGCGCGTCCGCGGCGCTGGTACTGCCCGACGGCGAGGTGTTGCGGATCGTCGCCGGCGTGGTGTCCGAGGAGAGCGGCGAGGATCTTGAACCGGATCACCTGCTGCTCGTCGGCAGCACGGGCAAGACCTTCGTCACGGCCGCCGTCCACCGACTGATCGCCGAGGGCAAGCTCGATCTGGACGCGCGCGCGGTGAGCTACTTCGACGACGAGCCGGAGTGGATCGCCGAGCTTCCGAACGCGAAGGAGGTCACGGTCCTGCAGCTCCTGCGCCACCAGACGGGTATCCCGCGCTACGTGTTCGAGGATGAGTTCACGAGCCTCATGGCTGGCGAGCCCGAGCG
>JBLHKW010000077.1:0-23424 GCA_047618565.1 Planctomycetota bacterium | reverse complement strand
GCGAATGCTTGTGGACCCGTACAGTGAGTATCAGCCAGAGCGCGACGAGCCCCAGGCCCATCAACGCTTGCCGGTCGAGCAGGCTGGACTGCGGGCGCAGGGGGTAGTCGATGCTCAGGAAATTGGGGAAGACCAGCAGGCGGAGAAACTGGGCCAGGTTGCCCGCGCTCGTTGCCAGGGAGGCGCCCAGGGTGTGGTAGTGGCCATCGCTCATCCTCCTGATCGACTCCTGGCTGAAGTAGGTCAGCAGGTCGGCAGAGAAGATCGAGGCCGCGACGAGACCGCCGACGAGCAAGGGCGCGAGCTGGCGCAGGGATCGACCGCCGTCCGGTGCACGTGTATTGCGACGTTCGGGCGGGAGCCACAGGTCGCCGATGAAGAGCATCACCACCAGCCCCGCTGCCGCGACCTCCTTCGAGTAGAGCGCCAGCGCGTAGCAGAGAGTCGTGAGCGCAATACGGCCCGGCTTGTTGTCGATCCCACGCCACGCCAGCAGCCCGAGCAGGGCGAAGATCAGTGCCAGCATGTCCTTGCGGTTGGCGATGTTCGCGACGACCTCGACGTGCACCGGATGGACCGCGAAGAAGAGGCCTGTGAGGAGACCCACCAGGCGCGAGCGGCTCAGGGTCCAGGCCGTGAACGCGCTCAAGGAGCAGGCGGCGCAGTGCAGGAGGATGTTGGTGAGGTGGTAGCCTCCCGCCCACGAGCCCCAGATCCAGTCGTCCATGGCATGCACGGCATAGGTCAAGCCGCGCGTCTCGAGCAGGAACCCCTCGAGGTCCCAGCTGCGGGTCTTCAGCCACTCCAAGACGATAGGGTCATCGTAGACGAACCCGTTGCGCAGGGTGCTGGCGAAGACGATGGCGGCCGCGATGGCTGGCCAGAGGACCATGGGCAACCAGCTGGCAGAACGTGCTCGCGCCGACATGCCGAGATCGTAACGGGATTGGTCGGGAGCGGCAGCTCAATTGGCCTGCCGATGGAGGGCCGTCCACCCGGCCGCGTCGGTGGGCGACGCGAGGGGCTGCGGGCAGCACCGCGGGGCTGGCGAGAAATCCGGGCGTGTGGGCGTACAGCTCAAGAGTCGCTTCGTGGCTCGCCGATGGATTCCATGGCCGTTCGCGGCCGTCGCCCATGACTGTACCCGAGACCATCGATCCCCATTCGGTAGGGGTGACAGAGGGCGCGGGCGACGGGCTTGCGAGCACGCCGGACGAGATCATCCTGAGGCTCAAGGCTGGTGCGGACGAGACGCGACTGGATCTGAGTGGTGCCCGACTGATCGAAGCGGACCTCTCCGGACTCGACTTGACGGGCGCGTGCCTGCGGGGAGCCGATCTGTCACGCGCCGCCTTGCGCGGCACGACCCTGATCGGCGCGGACCTGACCGATGCGACGCTCTCCGAGGCGGATCTCACGGGTGCGGACCTGTCCGAGGCGGTGCTCGACGGGGCAATCCTGAACGACGCCCTGCTGACGGGTGCGCAGCTGGGCCGCGCGAGCCTGCGCGGAGCCGTGCTCCCGCGCGCGGACCTCACGCGCGCGTCTCTCTTCGATGCTGACCTGCATGGTGCCGACCTGGCCCTGGCCACGCTCGCCGGGGTACATGCCAGGGGCGCAGACTGGAGCGATGCGAGTCTGGTCGAGGTGGATTTTGGCGGCGCAGAACTCGATTGCGGAAACGTGGGCGGAGCGCGGTTCGATGGCTCGGACCTCCGCGGCGCACGCATGCGGGGCCTGCACGACTTCAAGCGCGCCAGCTGGCTCAGGGTAGATCTGCGCGAGGTCGACTTCACCGGGGCCTACCTCTGCCGCAGCTTCATCCACGATCAGAACTACCTGGCCGAGTTCCGCGGGCAAGGCCGTTCATCCGAACTGATCTATCAGCTCTGGTTGCTCACCAGCGACTGCGGGCGCAGCATGCTGCGCTGGAGTCTCTGCACCGGGTTACTCGTCCTGTTGTTTGGCATTGGCTACACCCAGGTCGAGCTCGACTACGGCTCACATCCCACGCCCCTTTCGCCGCTGTACTTCAGCGTCGTCACGATGACGACTCTGGGCTTCGGGGACGTACGCCCGATATCGATGGCGGCGCAGTGGCTGGTGATGCTGCAGGTCGTGAACGGGTACGTCATGCTCGGAGGCCTGCTCAGCATCCTGAGCAAGAAAATGGCCACCCGCGCGGACTGATGCCACGGGGCCGGGACACCGGGCAGAAATCGTGCGTTGGGCGTGAGCTTCGGGCCGCGCGGCGGATCAACGGAGGAGCACGTCCCTCCGCAACGCCGGGCAGGAACCGAGTCCACCATGAAGCTGTCGCTCGGCTCCCTACGGGCCGTCTCTGGCGCCCTGGCCCTGTCATCCTCCGTGCTGGCCAACGCGTCGGCCTCTCGGACGCGCTGACGTTCACGGTGCTTCCGTGATGTGTCCGGGTCAGTGAGGCTGAAGGACCGAGGGCGCGTCAGGGGACGACCATCTCTCGGTCCGTTTCCTTGGGCGCGCGCGATCACGTTAGACTGGGCCGCGTGCCATGCGGGTCCGCGTGGCTCACTTGGATCTACATGAACCCGCGAACCCAGTCAGCCCGTGCTCCCGGCGTTGGTCGCATCGGGAGCAAGTGGGCCAGCGCCGATTCGGGCCAGGATTACGCCGAGACACGGTTTGGCACCCGTCGGGCCGGGGAGCGCGATCCGCGTGCCATCGCCAGCCTGCTCGAGCGCTGGGCACCCGATGCAGCTCAGGCCTCATTGCTAGACCTGCCCAGTGGTGCCGGGCGCCTGGAGGCGGCGTTGCGAGCCAAGGTTGCGCGTTATGTGGGCGTGGATATTTCGAGCTCGATGCTCGCGGCTGCTCGACTGGCCTCACCGGCGGCGGAGCTGTTCCGGGGCTCAGCATCGTGCTTGCCATTCGGCGATCGAAGCTTCGACATCGTGGTCTGCAACCGCTTGCTGCACCACCTCGAGCAGCCAGCACTGGGGCGGGTTGTGCGCGAACTCGCGCGTGTCTCGAGCGGTCTGGTGATCGCTTCCTTCTGGGATGCGGCGTCATTCCCGGCCTGGCGCCGGCGTGCGGGACTACGGCGCGGCAAGGCGGACAGCCGGATTCCCGTGTCACGCAAGGAGCTCGCAGCTGCGTTCGAGGAGGGGGGGGCGTCGGTTGTCGCGTGGCACAACGGCCTGCGGTTCATGAGGATGCAGAGCTTCGTCGTGGCCAGGCGCGCATGACCTGGCGCGATCGTTGGCAGTTCTGCGGTACGGATGCAGCGACGGCTGCGTTGCGGGGCCTGCTGGCGACCCGTGACCAAGGAGAAGCGACCGAGATCCGCGAAGCTGTCGATTTCCTGCGGGACCGGGCGTGGGTGAAGGGATCGGTCTTGCGCGGCAGTGGAGCGCGCCGTCACGGCATCGCTCACATGCTCTGGCGGCGGCGGGTGCCGCGTATCGCCGAGTACCAGAACCTGACGTGGCTGAGGGATCATGGCTTCGGAGCCGCGCGGCCCCTCGCGGCCGCAGTCCGCTGGAGCGGACTGCTCCCGTGCTACCAGGTGCTGGCCACGGAATACGTCGAGGGCGCCCGGCCGGTCGCCGATCACCTCGGGCCAGATAGCGTTGATGCGCGCGCGATTCTGACGGAGCTCGGGCGCGAGGTGGCTCGCATGCACTCGTTGCACTTCGTGCACCACGACCTCTTCTTCCGCAACCTGCTGGTGCTCCCCGCGGGCGGAGAGCACCGCGTCGTATTCCTCGACGCCTGGTCCGGCGGCCGCTTCCGCAGCCTGCGAGGCCCGAGCTACGACCTGGCCTGCCTGTACTCGGATTGCGGTCCGGCCCTCGCTCCACAGCTGCAGGTGCACCTGCTCGAGGCCTACCTGAGCGGATGCCGTGAACACGGACGCCGGGTCGATCGCGACGCTCTCGTCACCGCGGTTGATCGCCAGCGAGCGCGGCTGAGCCCGGCCCGGGGCGCGGAGCGAAGCCTCCGCCGGACGCTCGACGCAGTCGACGAGTAGCTGGCCAGGGCGCCGCTCCGGCGGCTGGTCGATCCTTCGGAGGGGGCCGGGCAAGCGGATTCACCCATCCCAAGCGCTTCCCAGGACCCCTGTGGGGGCATGAGGCGGGATGTTTACAGTAAAGTAAAAGTCGTGTGAAGCCGTAGCTTGCACGCGGTCGAAGAATCTCGGACCAGGGCACGCAGCCTGGCAGAAACGGGTCTGGCAGGCCCGTAGTTAGTCCCCGAGGCAGGACTGGAGGCAGGGATGGGTAGTCGACAATTGGGATCGAGGCGAGCGGGTTTCACCCTGATCGAGGTCATGGTGGCCGTGGTGCTCTTGAGCGTCGCGATGCTGGGTTTCTCCCGCGCTGTCGTCTCGAGCATGATCGCATCCGACACGGACCGCGGCGTTCGCATGGCGGCCGAGGCCAGCCGGAGCCAGCTGGAGACCCTGCTGGGCAGCGACTTCTCACAGGTGTTCGCCCTGTACAACGACAACCCGGCCGACGATCCCGGCGGCGTCGGTACCGCCCCCGGATCAACCTTCGACGTCGAGGGGCTCGATGTCCAGGACGGCGACGCAGACGGACAGGTGGGCAAGTTCCTGCTGCCGTTCGTCCAGAAGGCAGGCATCTGGGAGCTACGCGAAGACCTGGATCTACCGGAGCTCGGGCTGCCCCGGGACCTGTCGGGTGACGGCATCATCGACGATCAAGATCACTCCACCGACTACGTCTTGCTGCCCGCACGAGTTCGCATCGACTGGCAAGGCGCCGGCTCGCCCGCACACGTTCAGTTCCACACCGTCCTCATGGGGCTCTGATGATGAAGCGTCGTAGTACAAGGAGCGGCTTCACGCTGTTCGAAGTCGTGATCTCCCTCAGTCTGCTGGGCCTGGTGCTCGGCAGCGCAGCGATGGTGTCGAGGACCGCCGGTAGCGCCGAGCGCACGAGTGCGGCCAACCACCGGCTGGAACAGAACCTGCACCGCGCACTCGAGCGTGCGGCAGACGAGATCGCAGCCACCGGAGTCGATCACCTCACGCCCGATCCGATCGAGGGCCTGGCCTACGACGATCTCGAGTACCAGCCGGTCATCGGCTTCACGGGCGTGACGCCGGACCTGGGGCCGGCGTGCCAGTTGCTCGTGCGGATCGAGGGCGGCGAGGTGCAGGACGGCAACGACAACGACGGGGATGGACTGGTCGACGAGCGCGACCTCATCCTCGTACAGGACGTGGGCGGCGCCGACGAACGCGAGGTCGTGCTGTGTCACGGCGTGCTCGAGTACCTCGAGGGTGAGACCTTCGACGGTGCCGACGAAAACGGGAACGATCTCGAAGATGAGCCCGGCTTCCATATCGAGCGCAACGGCGAGGTGATCACTCTGCGGTTGTCACTCGGGGGTCAAGGATTGAACGGGCAGGTCCTCATCCGCACGGCGGAGCTGGACGTACGCATGAGGAACTGAGAAGAGGGATTAGGGAATATGCAAATTCGGAATCGAAGCGATCGCAGGCGGCGTGGTGCCGCGGTCATCACGGTGCTCATAGCGGTGGGCACGCTCGGGACGCTATCCATGGCGATCCTCGGGCGCGTATCCTCGTCGTTCAGGCTGAATCAGTCGATCAAGAATCAGGTAGGTGCGCGCTACCTGGCCGAGGCTGGACTGGCGATCGCCGTCGACGATCTGCGTCAGGGCGGCAGTGGCAGTTTGGGTGAGGACCGCGATCGGGTCGATTACGGCGGCGGGGACTTCTGGGTGGAGACCGTGGACCTCGGAGGTGGACTGACGTCGGTCATCGCCACCGGTGTGCGCGGGCGGACGGTATCCCGGGTCGAGCTCGTGCTGGCCGACACCAACGACGCCTTCTACACCTGGGCAGCCTTTGGCGACCTGGGTCTGACCATGGACTCGAACGCACACGTCGACAGCTACAACTCGAGCGACGCTGCCTACAACCCCGTGAATGGTTCCGGGAACGACTTCTTTGATCTGGCCAATGGAACCGTTGGCAGCAACGCGGGCATCGCACTGGATTCGAACTCCCTGGTGTTCGGTGACGCCGTGCCCGGTCCGGACGATAGCGTCCTGACGGGCGTAAACGCCGAGGTCACCGGGACCACCACTCCGAATACCGGGGTGGTCGAACTTCCGGAGATCGAGATGCCGGTCATCGCTTCCACCGGCGACTGGAGCCCGTCCGGTGTAGTGACGCTCGCAAGCGGGGATCATGGCTTTGACACGTTTCGACTGGCTGGCGGCGCGACCCTCACCATCCGCGGCCCTGCCCGCATCCTGTGTGACAACATGCTGATCCGGTCCAACGCGGAGATCATCGTCGATAGCACGAACGGGGCCGTTGAGTTCTACGTGCGTGATGACTTCGTGATGAACAGCAACACGAGGATCTCGGCCGACGGCGATGTGCCGGGTGACGTCGCCATCTTCCTGGAGACCAACAACATCGTCGATCCGGATGTGGTGGTCGACCTGGATGAAGTCGACTTTGATTCCAACGCCAAGCTGTACGCCACCGTGTACGCGCCCAATGCGCACGTGGAGATCAACAGCAACTTCGAGCTCTTCGGCGCACTCGTCGCCAAGAGCGTTCATCTTGACAGTAACAGCTACCTGCACTTCGACGAGGCTCTGATGGAGATCGACGAAGACGAGGCAGCCATAGATTACAGCCTCGTCGCGTGGCGGGAACTCCCGGTCTCAACCTCGGAAATTGAATGGTAATACTCCCTGCTGGCCTTCTCCTGCTCGCCGTCACCTCCGGTGCGGCGAGCATGGCTAACGAAACGAACGAACTGCCCCCGGCCGTCCAGCGTAGCATCCGATTGCTGCGCGATTCGCGGCTCCCGGATGCCATGCCCGCCGACGAGCTGGGGCGTGCCTTGCGTGGCGACGTGAATGCGGCTCACCCCGCTCTTGTCGACGTGCTCGTCGCTGGCCGCGTGCCCGCCCTGGAGGAAGGGGATTCGCCACAGACTCTCTCCGTGCCCCAGCGCGAGATGGTGCTCGCGGCCTTCTCATTTCTTCCAGGCAATGCGCTGACGGTGCAGGCTGAACGATTGCTCGCCCACGAGGAGGACGAGGATCCGGATGTCACGGCGTGTACGGTTGCGTTGCACTTGCTTGCACTCGGTGGCGGGAGCGACAACCTGGCTCAGCTATTTGCGATCGCCACACCGGAGCCGGGCGATTCGCCCAAGCGCTGCTACATGGACGCCCTGGAGTGGTCGATCGAGGCCATACTCGCGACCGAGGGGCGCGGCGCGCACGGTGTGCTGCGCCTCAACTTGAACAACATACCCGAGCCGCTGGTGTGCGCCGTGCTACGGGCGCTCGGGGACGACGGGGACCCGGCCGGAATGGCTCTGGTGTTGCCGATCGCCGAGCGCTACCCGAATCTACGCCTGCTCGCATTTGCCGAGGCGCGCCGCCTCGGGTCGAGCGGTGACCCGGACCTGGACCAGTGGTTCTCAACGCTACTGCGCAGGCACCTCGACCCGGATGAGCCCAAGCTGGCCCGGTCCGCCGCGCTGGTGCTCGGCGAGCTGTCGGATACCGAGTGCGTCGCGGACCTGATCGAGCTTCTGGAGGACACTCCAGCCTCGGCCGAGGCCTACTGGGCCCTCTGCCGGATCAGTGGACTTCGGTTTGCGCCGGACCGTGCACGCTGGCGGCGCTGGCACGAGCGCGAGATCGCCTTCTTCCGGGACTCGTACGAGGAGTGCGTGAGGAATCTGCACGGTTCTCACGATGGATTGGCTGTGGCCGCGATTCGAGAGCTGTCGAAGCACAGGTTGCAACGGCACGAGGTGGCCAAGGAACTGGTCTACGCTCTCGAGCAGGCCCCGCCTCTCAGACGACGCTTGTTGTGCAATGCGCTCCAGGCTGTCGGTTCCGAGCCCAGCGCGCCGGCACTCGTCCCTTTCCTCAGGGATTCGGACCCGGTCGTTGTGGCCTCCGCCTTGCGCGCTCTGCATGCACTGACGGACTTCGACTTGACCGCAGAGCCCGAGGCCTGGGCGGCGGTCCTTCCGCAGAGCTAGGATCCGCTCAACGGCTCTCGCCGGGCCGGCGCGTCCGATAGAGATCCAGCTCGGCTTCGATACGCTCGGCGAGCACATCGGCGCCGCGCTCCCGAGCCTGGCTCGCGGCGCGCTGTGCAAGTTCGATCGCGCCGTGGATGTCGTCCTGCTCCGCCGCCGCTGCTGCGGCCGCACCGAGCAGGCGTGGGTCCTGCGCCTGGCTGCCCGTGAGCAGGCGATCGATCAAACGCTGAGCCCGCTCCTGGTCGCGAACCGCGGGGTCGCTATCCGTCGCGAGGACCCGGATACGTAGAGCGGCGAGCGCGGTGTTGTTCGGCTGTTCACGTAGTGCGGTATCGAGCAGCTCCAGAGCACGGGCTCCATCTCCACGATCGATCCAGAAGCGCGCTGCCGCTGTGCGAAGCGATACGTTGCGCGGCAGGATTCGCAGGGGGTCGTCGTGCACTGCGAGAGCATCGTCAAGATGCGTGGCCTCTTGCAAGGGGCAAGCGAACGCTCGCGTGCGGCGCGACGCGGTCCCGCCCATGGCTTTCGCTCGGCCCGGTCTCGTCGTCGCGTGGTACCCCGGACCGCGCAGTGCCCCGGAACTCGAGATGACAAAACGCACGTTCCTTGAAAGTGCCGCGAATGTGGCGCGTGCTCCATGGATTGAGGTGGCTTGTGCAGCCGGCGATCCACTCGTCCGCCGCGCATGGGTGCGCGCCCGGGCCACGCCCGCATCTCACTTCAGCATCCGCGCGCGTGGCAACTTTGCGGCCCCCGATTGCCGGATTTCCGGGCCCCTTGACCCTCAGTCGGCGAAGCCGAGGGCCTTGAGCAGCAGCAGCTCCGCCTGGGTCGTCGCACGCTCGGCGGGACCGTCTGCGCAGTTGGCCGCGGACACCACGACGAGCTCCCATTCGGGCAGGGCCTTGACCATCGAGTACCAGGTGCCGTCGCTGCCATTGTGTCGCCACGAGGCTGTAGGTTCGCTCCAGCTCAGGCTGTGCTTGGCGATTCCCCAACCCGCAGCATACCCGCTGCCGTACGTGTCGGCGTGTAGCTGTACATAGGTGTCGCTCTTCAGTAGCTCGCCCTCACCGCGCTCGCCGCGCATCTGGTCCGTAACAAAGCGGGCCCAATCGACGAGATTGCTGTGCGCGAGTCCCGCCGGACCCATGCACACCGGGAGCTCTCCATCAGGTCCGGGCGGAAGAGCGACGAGCACACCATCGGTCATCTGGTGTCCGACCGGCACATCGTCGCCGGCGGGCGAACCTAATCCTGCGCTCGTCATGCCTAGCGGGCGGAAGACCTTCTCGGCCATGAGGGCTTCCCAGGTCTTGCCCGTCACGGCTTCTGCCATGGCGCCAGCTGTCATGTAGCCGAAGTTCGAGTAGTCGAAGGCCCCATCGGCCGGCGGGAGCTGCGGCAAGTGCATCACCCGCGCCAGGAGCTCAAGGCGAATCTCGGCCGCGGAGCCCTCGATGGAGTCGAGCTCGCCGTACGCCGCCATGACCTCGGGGCGCCGCCGTTCGGCGATACCGGCGCGGTGGTGCAGGAGCATGTCGACGGTGACGTCGTGGTAGGACTTGTCGATGCGCTTGGCCAGCTCCGGTAGGACCTCGCCGATGGTCGAGTCGCTTCGAAGCTTGCCCTCGTCGATCAGGCACGCGAGCAGGGTCGAGGTCATGGCCTTGGTGCAGGAGCCGAGGTGCATCGGATCGCCAAGTTGGAGCTTCGCGCTGGACCCCTGGGCCCGGACTCCGGCGACGGCCCATGCCACGACCGTGCCGTCCTGGACCGCGACTGCCACGACTCCGGGCGCACCGGCCTCGGCGCGGATCTTCTCAAGCTCAGCGGACAGGTCCTGGGTGCCTTCGTCGGTCTGAACCAGCGCAGCCGGGGACGCGGGCGCGGCGTACGAGAGGGAAGCGGTCAGGAGGGGGAGGATGAGCAGGTGGGTGTTCATGGGGGCCATTGCGTGGTCGATGTGGGAGTATTCCGGGCTTCGAGGGCGGAATGGGAGTGCCCAGGGCCACAGGGCATGGAGACGGCCGATCGGAGACCTCTGGGTACCGGTTAGAAGCTGCCGCCGGTCCGGAAGCCACCGCCACCGCCGGAGCGAAGACTGCCTCCCGAGCTGGCGCGCGACGAGCGCGAGCGCCGGCGGCGAGATCGGCCCGCGAGTGACCGCGTCGCCATGCTACCGAGAGCCCAGGCGCTGGCGCTGACGTCGCCGAAGCCCCCGAAACCTCCGAAGCTTCCGAGCGGATCGCGCCGTCGGTGGCGCCGGGCGAGCGAGGTCCAGAACGTGTCGCGCGAGATCGTTCGTCGAGATAGCTGGGAGATCAGGCCCGTCAGGAAGTCGCTGCCCTGGAACTCGGAGTCACTCGTATCGAAGCGTGCCCGCTTGAACTCCCGGCGAATCCACTCGAGGTCACCGAGCAACTTCTTGGAACCGTGCACGGACTCGTTCTCCTGGCGTACGCGCTCCTGCAGGACTGTTTCCTCTTGCTCAAGCTCGAGCAGCTTCCCAACGACCAGGTCGTCCTCGGGTAGAGGTGTCTGCTCGACCTCCGCGCGCAAATGGACCAGGTCCTTGCGACGCAGGGTTTGCAGTACTGCTTCGAGTGCCTGGCGGTACGTCGGGTCTGTACCGTTGGCCAGCTGTGTGTGCACCTGGACGGAATCCAGGTGCCGGGCTTCGGCTGCGTCCAGTTGCTCGTCGAGCTGCAGCAGGCGCGCGCACGCGTCTTCCGCAGCGGCGCGTACCGCATCGTGGCCGTCCGCACTGAACGCCGCCAGCTCGACCTGTTCGAGGTTGGCCTCAGCTTGATCGGCGCGGGCAGCTACGCGTTCCGAGTGTTTCTCCAGGCGCAGCGGAATGTCGATCAGCACTCCGTAGTTGCGGCGAGCCCCGTCGTAGTTACACAGGCCAGCCACCCAGCCATCGAGCGTTCGGAAGAGCGGGAGTGCCGCGTACGCGTCGGTGCCGTACTTTCGCTCCCACAGGTACATGAACATCGGGTCAGCTTCGTAGGGCGCGCCCTTCCTGATGCGGTCCTGCAAGGCCAGTTCGCTCTTCTGTGCAGCCCCATCCGCAACCACCTGGGCCTCGCGCACGCCATCGGCCTGCTTCATGTATGCGGTGTCGCGCTCGAGGCGCTTGCGAGTGGCCGCTACCGCCGCATCGAGCTCGGCATTGGCCGAATCCGCGCTCTCGTCCTGGGACTCGCGCAGTGATTCGAGCTTGCCGATCGCCTCGACGCAGGCCTGTGTTGCGTCGCGCGCCTGGCGCAGCAGTTCATGATGCTTGGCCAGCAGTTGCTGCACGTGTTTCTGTGACGCGTCGACCTCGCCCGCTATCGCGGACTCCTGGATCTCATCCAAGCGCATGCGTGCAAGTTCCCGCATGGCTTGCGCTTGTTCTTGCCGCACGTCAGCCAGGTAGCGGCTGGAGAGACTCAGCGACTCGGCCTGGCTCGCGAGGGAAGTCCGCATGCCATGTAGGTCACGGTCGAGCGATCGGAGTACGTTCTTTCCTTTTCCCATGGTGCCCTACCAGTCCAGGATCGTGCCGCCATCCGTCTCGATGCGGTAGGCGTGCTCGAGGTAGCCGCGCGGCTTCATGCCGACGCGCCGATCTTGCAGGATGCCGTCGTCTTCCTTGTCGGCGCCCACACGGTTGTAGACCTCCTTGCTCACACGCAGGCCCCATTTGCGGGTCATGCGCGTGCGCTGGTCCTCTTCGCTGGTGATGCGCACCGGCATGGCGATGCCCTTTTCGTTCACCGCCTCGACGATCAGGTAGAAGTTGCGCGCGTTCTCGTTGCTATCGGGGATGCGCCATACGCCGCTGGACTCGCCGGGCCGGGCGACGATGCGCACCGCATACTGAGATCGCAGAATTCCGCGCGCAGACTCGAGTTCGTCAATGGTGCTCAGCGCCGCGGCTGCATCCCCGCGCTCCAGTGCCGATCGGCCCGCGTCGAACAGCTCATTGATGGCGCTCACGACCTCGTTCGTCGCAGCCAGTTCGAGGTTTGCATCTCGCGCGCTTCTAAGTTCCCGCGGGAGATCGACCGTGAGTTGTTGTTCCAGTTGCTGGACGCGCAGCAGCTTCGGACGCTGCCACGTGAAATACTGGACGCTCCACAGGCCGGCCAGCACGAGCAGTGCGATCCCGAGCTTGCGTGTCCAGCGTGAGCGGCTGACGTAGACACGTGCCAGGCGCGTGGACCAGCCTGGTTTGGGCGGCTGGTACAGGAAGCGCTGCTGGCCCAGGGCCTTCACGCCGTCCGCCAGGATGTGCTCGGGCACCTCGATGCCCTGGTCGCTGTAGATCTTGCGCAGCCGGCCGATGAGGTTCTTCTCGCGCGTACCCGAATCGAGTTCCCGTTCGACGAGTCTCTGGCGATGGCGCAGTGTGTCCACCACGTCCATCGCCAGCATGAGGTCGTCGAGCTGGAGCTTCTCCGGTGCGCCTGTGGGCGCGGCCTTGCCGTCTGCCATCGGGCTCAGCTGGTAGCGGCGATCGCGCTCGACTCGAGCATGTGCGCCATGCGTCGCTTGCCATCCTCGACCGCATCACGGATCTCGTCCGCATTGCGCGTCGCCATGTCGCGCATCTCCTCGATGATCGCGCGAGAGCGTTGCTGGTAGGACACGACCGAGTCCACCAGTCGTTTCACGGAGTCGGCCTGGATGCTCGGCCCGTAACCGGCCTGCAGCGCGGCTTCCTGCACCTTGCCCCCGATGTCGGCCAGGGTCTCCAGGCTGTCCGCGACACCCTTTTTCATGGCTTCGAGCGCCTGGGTGCTCTCGTGCAACCCGTGCATGCCCGTGAACGAAGCGCTGAGAGCGGTCAGGACGGTCTCATTGGTTCCGAAGAAGCTGACCGCCTGGGCGTAGACGCGTTCCTTGGCATTCGTGGTCTGTGTCAGGCGCGCCATGATCACTTCGGACGTGTTGTAGCCGACCGTGAGGTTGTCGGAGAGGTCCTTCGCGATCTGGTAGCGTCGATCCTCATTCTGCAGCATGCGCACGGCTTCATCGCGCACCAGCTCCAGCTTGGCTCGTTCGGCGGGCTCGTCGCCGGCGTAGGCCGTGACCATGGCGCCCGCATCGACCACGGACTGCTTCGCGCTGGCGACGTGGCCTTGCGCCTTCTTCAGGATCTCGAGCGCCTGTACCTCGGACTGCTTGAGGGCGCCGCGAAAGTCGTGGTAGGCCTCCAGGATGCGATGCTCGCGTTCGATCTGGTCCTTGCTGCTCGCCGCTACCTCGAGGAAGGTATCGCTGATCTTCTCGAAACGCGACGCGATGTCGCCGCGCGTGACCTTCATCCAGATCGTGGAGAGTCTCTCAAGCGTGTCGATCTTGCCGTCTTCGTAGTGGTCGACCATGGCCTTGGCGTCGTCGCGGATGCTGTTGAAGGCGGTCGTGATGTCCTCGTAACGCTGCCCGATGGACACGCCCTGGATCTCCTCGCGCACGATCTGGTTGAAGTGCGACGCCTCGTCGAGCGTGCGGGCGATGGCGATGATGCGATCCTCGTCCAGGTCGCTGATCTGGTTCAGCAACGCGACGACCGGCGCCGGCTGGCTCTCCTGCTCGCCGAAACCGAGGCTACGCAGGCCGGCGAGGGCCTTGTCGAGGTACTGCAGGGTCGACGGACTGCTCGGTGCGGAGGTCGTGGTCATGACGGGTTCTGGACGGTGGGCTGAGGGGAGAGCGAGGTGGCCTTTGGCCGGCGCGCTGACCGGCTGGCTGCTCGGGCGAGCATTATCCATGTGGCGGCGCGCGCCGTGGTGTCTTTCTCTCCGGTGGCCGAGATATTCACCGTCAGGCCCGGGGGCTAGCTTTCAGCGCCGCTGCGGTGTGTCCGCGGGTCAGCCGATCGGGCGGGCCCGAATCGACCAGGCGCCCGCCGTCGGGCCCGCCTTCAGGCCCGAGGTCGATGATCCAGTCCGCGGCAGCGATGGCGGACAGGCGATGCTCGGTCGCGACGACCAGGTCGCCCCGTTCGCCCAGCCGTCGGAACGCGGCTGTCACGCGCACGAGGTCCGACTCGTGCAGGCCGGTGGACGGCTCATCGAATACGTAGAGAGCGGGCGACTCGGAGTGCAGCAGGCTGGCGGCGAGTGCCACGCGCGCGGACTCGCCGCCGGAGAGTTCGCTTCGCGGGCGGCCGAGCGGAATGTGGGCGGCTGCGACATCGGCCAGGGTCTCCAGGGCCGCAACGAGCTTGCGGTGGGACTTCGTGTGCTCCGCAGCGGGGACCCTGTCGAGCTCGTCGAGCAGTGCAGCGGCCGGTTGGTCGAGCAGGTCGGCGATGCTCTTCCCACGCCATCTGGCCGCGAGTACCTCGGAGCGGAAGCGCGTTCCAGCGCAGGCCTGACAGGGGAGATCGAGGTCCCCAAGGAAATCCATGGCGACCCTCTCGCGCCCGCTGCCGGCGCACTCCGGGCAGCGTCCGGGCGCGCCGCCGGGGACGAAGGCGCGCCGCGGCAGGTCGGCTTCATGGAAGAGAGCGGCGACGTCGCCGGCGATGTCGAGGACGGTCAGTGTGCTGCGTGACGTGCCCGTCGCTCGTCCGGAGCGCTGGCCGTGGACCGCGACGAAATGACCCGGACCGCCAGGTACATCGAGAGACTCGCACTCCACTGCGCTGCGCTGTTCCAGCGAGGCTGCGATCACGTCGTAGGCCAGGCTGCTCTTACCGCTGCCCGAGACGCCGGTGATACAGACCAGGCCGGAGAGCGGGAGCTCCACATCGATACGCGCGAGGTTGTGCGCGCGCGCGCCGCGGATCTGGATGCGCGCTGGATCCAGGGGCCGTGTAGTGTCGCAGGACACCTCGACCTGCTGTGGCATTCCCTCCATGAGTTGCCCGCCTTCGGCTCCGGCACCGGGGCCCAGCTGGAGCACGTGCTCCGCAGCTTCGATCATCATCTGGCGATGGGATACGACCACGACCGTGTTGCCCGCAGCCTGGAATTCGCGCAACCGGCGCAGCAGGGCCAGGACATCGCGCTCGTGCAAGCCCGCGGTGGGTTCGTCGAGTGCGAGCGTTACGTTGGAGAGGCCGGAGCGCAGGACGCCTGCGAGGCGGACGCGCTGGAACTCGCCACTCGACAGGGTGGTCGTGCGACGCGCGAGGCTCAGATGTCCGAGACCCAGGCCAACGAGTGCGTCGAGCCGCTCCGCGAGCTCGGGTAGAAGCGCGCCCAGCGCCGTCTCCTGCTGCACGTGCAGGGCGCCTTCGACCGATCCGTCGGCTTGGAGGCTCGCCAGCAGCTCGCCCAGGGGGAGTCGCTCGATTGCGGGCAGACTGAAGCCTCGAACCGTCGTGTTGCGCGCCTCCTGTGTCAGTCCAGCGCCCGAGCATTCGGGGCAGGTGCTGTCGCCGAGGGGGGCCGCCCATTCGGCGGCCTTCTTGGAACGCGCCCGGCTGCGAGCCTCGGCTTCGACGAGTGCGCAGAGACCCTCCCAGCACGCCTCGAAGTCGTGCTGGCCGGTGCCCTCGACACGGGAAGCGAATTGCCACTTCACGGCATGTCGGGTAGCGCCCGTGCCCTGCAGCGCCACGCTCTGCACGGTGGGGGAGAGCTCGCACCATGGCGTCGTGCTCAGCATGGCGAGCAGCTCTTCCTCGGTGGAGTTTTCGTGCGCGAGCGCGGTCGCCAGGGTCGCCATGTGCTGGCCGTCAGCTTCGGTGAAGAAGCGTCCGGGGCGAGTGCCCGTGAGTGCGCCGACCGCCTTCGGCGACCCGGGGATCAATGGCGCGTCGGGGTGCGTGATCAGGCGTTGCGGATCGCAGCGCTGCAGGGTTCCACTTCCGCTGCAGTGGGCACAGGCGCCGACGGCTCGCTCGCGACTGAAGTGCGCTGCGCTCAGGCCGCAGGGGGCGCCGTCGAGCATCCCGGCTCGGGAGTAAAGCAGCCTCAACAGGGGGCCGCACTCCGACTGGGTTGCCACGGTCGAGCGTGTGCTTCGGCGCTCCTGACCCTGGCGCAGGCTGAGGGTTGGTGTGAGGCCTCGGGCGCTGCCAATCTTTGGCTGCGGCAGGCGCCGCATGAACCGTCGCACCTGGAAGGGCAGGCTCTCCGCGAACCGGGCCTGGGCCTCCGCGGCGAGTGTGTCGAAGACGAGCGAGGACTTGCCGCTGCCCGAGACGCCGCATACCGCGCTGAGCTTGCCGTGCGGGAATGCCACGTCGATGCCGCGCAAGTTGTGGGTGCGCACGTCCTGCAGCTCGATCGGGAGGGCGCTCGTGCCGCTCAAGGACCGCGCCGCGCGCCGCTCACCGAGCCGTGCGTTGTCGATTACGGGGGAGTGATTCGTCTGCCCACAGCGCACCTCGATCAGGTGGTCCGCGGCAGCCCAGACGTGGCGCTGGTGGGAGATCGCGACGACGGTGTGGCCCGCATCGACCAGGGCATCGAGAGAGCGCAGGAGTGCCTCCACATCGATCGGTGCGAGGCCGCGGTCCGGCTCGTCGAGGAGCACCATGCCACGCTCGGCACGCTGCGATCCGAGCAGTGTGCCGAGCTTGACGCGCTGCGCTTCGCCTCGACTCAGGCTGCCTGAAGACTGCCCGAGGGTCAGGTATCCGAGACCCAGCTCCACCATGGCGGCGCACAGGCGGGCCGGCTCCGGGTCGTCGGCGAAATAGGTGTGTGCCTCGCGAAACGTCAGCGCCAGTACCTGCGCGACGTTCTTGCCGTCCAGCTCGACGCCCAGGATGCGCTCTCCGTAGCGTTTGCCCGCACACGCGTCGCAGACCAGTTCGACGTCTTCGAACAGGTGCAGGCCGATGCGCGTGACTCCCAGGCCCTCGCAATTCGGGCAGCGTTCGTGGGCATTGTTGAACGAGAAGTGGCTCGCGGTCAGTCCGAGGGCGCTGGCCGCTTCGAGCTTGGCGAAGCGCTTGCGCACGAGGTCGAACAGACCGCACCACGTCGCCGGCGTGCTGCGTGGCGTGTTGCCGATCGGACGGGCGTCGACGGCCTGGATCGAGGGCTTGCCACGCGCCGTTCCCGGATCGGCAGGGACATCGTCGTAACTCAGGGACTCGAACGGACCACCCTCGGTTCCTAGCAAGGCCGGCAGTAGTGTCCCGAAGATCAGCGAGCTCTTGCCCGCGCCCGACGGGCCCATAACTACGTTGAACGTGGCCAGGTGCAGGTCGAGCTTTGCGCTCGCCAGGTTGTGGAGCGTCGCGCCGGTCAGGAGGAGGTGCCCCCGGGCCGCACGCCGATGGGTTCGTAGGGCAGCCGGGCCACCGAGCGGGTCCGCTTCACGGTCGACGGTCTGAGGGTGCCCGGGCAGGTCCGTCGCGACGATCTGTCCGCCCTCGCTGCCCGCACCCGGACCCAGGTGCAACACGTGGTCCGCCGCTCGCACCATGTCTGGATCGTGCTCGACAACCAGCAGACTGTTGCCCATGACGATGAGCTCGTCCAGCACCTTGCGCATGCCGTCCTGGCTCTCGGGGTGCAGCCCCAGGGTCGGCTCATCGAGTGCATAGAGCACGCCGCTCAGTCCTCTTCCAAGCTGCGCGGCGAGTCGAACGCGCTGGGCTTCACCTCCGGACAAGCTGGTGCTCGAACGCGCCAGGCTCAGGTGACCGAGCCCGAGTCGTGCCAGGCGTTCGATGCGCTCGGTGAGCGCCGGGCGAACACGATTCCAGGCGGCGGCGTCGGGCAGCTCGTTCAGAGACTCGAGCAGGCGCGACGCGGGCTGGTCCAGGATGTCGGGCAGGGTGACGTCGCCAAAACGCGCTGTACGACCCGCGCGCGCGAGTCGTGTTCCGCCACAGGCCGAGCAGGGCCCCGAGCTGACGAAGCGCAGGATGTTCGGGTTGCGGTTGCGTTTCAGTGTCTCCTCGATCACGGGCACGAGGCCCAGGTAATAACCCTCCTCGCGCGGGCGGGCGGTGATGCCTTCCCATTTCATGCGCGACTCGATCGGGTGCTTGCCGAAGGGCACCTTCAGGGCGCGCGTGCCGTACAGGATGACGTTTCGCTGATCCTCCGAGAGGTGCTTCCACGGCGTGTCCACGTCGAACCCGTGGGCGTGGCAGATGCGATCCATGACCTCGAGCGTGACCTGACTGTAGACCGTGTAGCCGCTCTTGAGCGTGGGCACGAGTGCGCCGGCGCGCAGGCTGAGGTCGACGTCAGCGATGATCTTCGCCGGGTCGACGCGGTCCTCCAGCCCGAGCCCGTGGCATGCGGGGCACTGGCCGACGGGGTGGTTGAAACTGAAGTCGCTACGTGTCAGGCGGGTCCCGGTCGGCTCTCCCGGGATCGTCGCGCAGCGCGCGAACACGAGGCGCAACAGGTCGAGCGCTCCGGTCAGTGTTCCGACCGTCGAGCGTGAGCTCGGGCTGGTCGCATGCTGGCCCACCGCGATCGTCGCTGGCAGGCCCGTGATGCTCTCGACGTCGCTGCGGCCGAGCTTGCCGAAGAAGTGCCGGGCGCGCGCGGAGAGTCCACCCAGGAACCGACGTTCGCCTTCGCGCACGAGGGTGTCGAACACCAGGGAGGTCTTCCCCGAACCGGATGGCCCCGTGACGGCGACCCAGCGCCCGTGGGGCAGGTCGATGTCCAGCCGCGCGAGGTTGTTGTCAGCCGCCCCACGGACGCGGATGACGGTGCGCAAGTCGTCGGATTGCATGGACCAGGGTGACGGCTATTGCTCGGCGATGCAGTACAGGAAGCGCTCACCTCGCAGGTACAGCTCGTCTCCCGCCATTGCCGCGGATGCACTGAAGCTGTCATCCAGGTGGTTCTGTGCGAGCACGCGCGGCTGCGCTTCGTGGCTCAGCACGAGCGTCGTCCCGTCGAGGTCGGTGATGTACACGCGGCCTGCGGCGCCTACTGGAGATGCGTACACGTTACGAATTCCGGGCAGACGCTGTGCCCGTTGTGGTTCCTCACCGCTGCGAGCGATAAGGCGCGATAGGGTGCCCTGGTAGTGGTGAAGGATGTACAAGGCATCGCCGTACAGCAGGGGGGATGGCACGTACGGTGTTGATTTGCGCCGTACCCAGACGACGTTGTCCTTGTCCGAGATGTCGCCCTGCGCGCCCTCGAGGGCGATCCCGAGCATGACCTGTTTCTCGTAGCTGCTGGCCAGGTAGACCATTCCGTCGCCCGCCACCGGGGATGCCACGACGTTGCGGGACAGACCGCCGCACTCCCAGAGCGGTTCGCCGTCGTCCAGGGCGTAGCTGCTCACGCGCCCGGATCCGCTGACGATGACCTGGGGCTTGTCGTCATGCACCACCACCAGCGGCGTGGACCAGGAGGTGACGGAGGGCCGTGGCTTGCGCCAGCGCTCTTCTCCGGTCTGCTTGTCGAAGGCCGCTACGAAGGACTCGCCCTCGTGATCCCAGTTGACGACGAGCGTTTCACCGTGGAGGGCGGGCGAGCTGCCCTCACCGTGGTCGTGCTTGACGCGCATCTTGCCGAGGTCGACCTCCCAGAGCGGTGCGCCGTCCACGTCGATGGCAAACAGCCCATAGGATCCGAAGAACGCGAACACGGCGTGCCCGTCGGTCACCGGTGACGCCGAGGCGTAGCTACCGGTTGAGTGGACCGCCGCGTGGGGGAGCGTTTCCGCAAGGGTGCGCTGCCACAGGACCTCGCCGTCCTTGCGCGCCAAGGCGGTAAGGAGGAAACGTCGGGCATGGGTGACCGGATCGTTGTCGTGCGCCCCGGGGTCGAGCTCGGCGAGCGGCGGAAGGGCGTCGCCGATCGCCATCGCCGCCGTTACGAAGACGCGCTCGCCATGGATGACCGGCGTCGAGTGTCCCTTGCCAGGCAGCGAGACTTTCCAGCGCAGGTTCTCGCTCTCGCTCCACTCCAGCGGCGGGTTGGCCTCGGGCGCCACTCCGGTTCCTTGTGGCCCGCGCCACTGGGACCATTGCTGGGCCAGGCAGAGCATGGAGATTATGGCTGCGTTCATGTGGATCGAGTCCTCTCGTGGCGCCCGACGGCTGCTGGCTCCGGGCGTGGCGTGCGCAAGCTACTCGATCGCGCCACCCGGGAGGACAGGTCGGCGATGCTTTTGATAGGGTTCCGCCATGAGGATTCGTTCGACATCTGTTCGCTGGCAAGTGCTCGCCCTGGCCGGTCCGTTCTTGCTGTTTGCCTGTGGGCGTGCCCCGCTCGAGGGGCGTGATGCACGTTCGGTGGAGTACGTCGGCGCCGCTACCTGTGCGAGTTGCCACCCGGCGGAATTCGAGGGCTGGACCGGATCACATCACGATCTGGCCATGCAGCCAGCGACCGAGGAGACGGTGTTGGGCGATTTCGACGACGCGCTGTTCGAGCTCGACGGCGTACCGACGCGCTTCTTCAAGCGCGACGGCCAGTTCTTCGTCCATACGCAGGGTGCCGACGGTGCCTTCGCGGACTTCTCGGTCGACTACGTCTTCGGAGTCGAGCCCCTGCAGCAGATACTCTTGCGTGGCGAGGGCGGGCGTTTCCAGTGCCTGACGGTCGCGTGGGACGTGGTTGGCGAGCGTTGGTACGACCTCTACCCCGACCAGGAGACCACGGCCGGTGATGCGATGCACTGGACGGGTGTGTACCAGAGCTGGAACGCGATGTGTGCGGACTGCCACTCGACAAACCTGCGCAAGGGCTACGACGTCGCGACCAGAACCTACGACACCACCTTCAGTGAGATCGATGTGGCCTGCGAAGCGTGCCATGGCCCGGGCGAGGCACACGTGACCTGGGCGCAGGCCTCGGGCAGCGGGACGGAGCCGGCAGACATGGGCCTGGTCGCGAACCTGCGGCGTGGCTCGCCGGAGACCCAGCTGAATGCCTGTGCGCCCTGCCACTCGCGCCGCACGATGATCACGGCCGATCCGACACCGGGTGGAGCCTTCCACAACGACTACCTGCTGCAGCGGTTGAACGAGGGCAGCTACCACGACGATGGCCAGATCCTCGAGGAGGTCTACGTCGTCGGGTCCTTCCTGCAGAGCAAGATGCACCAGCGCGGTGTGGCCTGTAGCGACTGCCACGATCCCCATTCCCTGGAGCTGTGGGTGCCGGGTAACGCGGTCTGCTTGCAGTGCCACTCAACCGAGGCGCCGCTCGACCGCTTCTCGACGCTGCAGGCCAAGGTCTACGACTCGCCCGAGCATCACTTTCACGCGCAGGACTCCGAGGGTGCGAAATGCGTGAACTGCCACATGGTGGAGCGCACCTACATGGGCGTCGACCCGCGCCGGGACCATAGTCTGCGTATCCCGCGGCCGGACGTGTCGACGGTCATGGGGACGCCGAACGCGTGCAACGATTGCCACACGGATCAGACGGCGGAGTGGGCAGCCACGGCCGTCGATGATTGGTACGGCGTCGATCGCCAGCGTCAGCCAACGTTTGCGCCGCTGTTCCTGCGCGCACGGCTGGGTGACGCGGAGGTGATCCCGGAGCTGATGGGGCTGGCCGCGAACACGGAACAACCGGGCATCGTGCGTGCGACCGCGGTCGACTATCTGCGGCCGGCGGGAGCCAAGGCCTGGCAGCTGATGCTGAGTCTGGTGGACGACGAGGACACCATGGTGCGCCAGGCTGCGATCGGTGCCCTGGAGGAGGCGCCGGAGCAGGTGCGCTCGCAGGTGCTGGTGTACAACCTGGACGACGAAGCACGAACCGTGCGCATGGAAGCTGCGCGCGCACTTGCCTCCGTTCCCGCCAGTACGATCGACGAGAAGTTCAAGCCCGCACTGGAGCGTGCGCAGGCCGAGTTCGATCTCGCTCAGGAGTTCTCGATCGACTTCCCGTGGTCACACCTGAACCTGGCCCTGGCTCACCAGGCGCGCGGAGCGACCCGTTCCGCGATCGAGGCCTACCAGGACGCGCTGGAGATCGACCCGCTCTTCACGCCCGCGCGTTTCAACCTGGCGAACGTGCTGAACACATCCGGTCGCAATCCGGAGGCGGTCGAGCTGCTGCAGGAGGGCACGCGCCTCGAGCCGGAGAACGGCGATGTGTTCTACTCCCTGGGCCTGGCACTGGCCGAAGAGGGCCAGGCAGAGGAGTCGGCCGACGCGTTGTTGCGCGCTGCCACCCTGTTACCGGATAGGCCGCGCGTGCACTACAACGCAGCGCTGGCGCTGCAGGGCGTCAACCGCATGGCGGATGCCGAAGCGCAGCTGATCCAGTCCGTGCGGCTGAATCCCACGGATGCGGAGGCGATCCACGCGTTGACCTTGCTGTACATCGAGCTCGAAGCGTGGCCCAATGCCCGGGCTCAGGCCACGACGCTCCAGGGTCTCTTTCCCGATGCACCATGGATCGCGGAGCTGTTCGAACAGATCGACGTGGGCTCGGAGCACTGACAAGTCGCGGGCCCGGTCTGGGTTTCCCCGAGCCGGGCCCGCGTGAGTGAAGGTCGCAAAGATCGCGTCCCGTCGGTCGCAGTCAGGCTTGCAACCTCTTCATGTAGTCACTCATTCGAGACCACCCCCTTTCGCTCAGGTTTTCCCGGCCGACACGACAGTGACATCGTCGCCGCCAGGCTCCCAATGAGTCCTCAACGGCCCGAGAACTCCCTGTTCCTATCTTGGACCGTGCGGCGGCCGATGCAAAGCCCGGGATTGCGCGGATATCCTTGATAGGGCGTCGATTGCACTCACATCGGCCGTTGGGGGGCGTAGGAGACGTGTCACGCTCCGTTTCAGGACCCACTGACCACTGATGGAGATTTCTGCCGTGAGAACCCTGTTTACTGCTCTCCCCAGTATCCTGACGTCTTCCCTGCTCGCCGCGCCGGGCGTTGCATCGTTCGCCCAGTATGCCGACTCCAGGGCGCCCTTCGCGGTGACGCTCGAGAGCGAGCTCGTGGAGGTAGACATGGACCACACGTCGGGGCATGTGCTGGTGGATGTCTGGGTGCACGCAGAAGGACCGTTCCGGTTTGTGCTCGACACCTGTGCCGGTGGCTACGGATACATCGACGCGAGTCTTGTCGAGGAGCTCGGATTGACCCAGACCGGAACCGTCGTCGCGGGTGACGGGACCGGGAAGAACGCCGCCTCCACGGGGATTGTGAGCGTCGAGTTCCTGGAGCTAAAAGGTGCTGCCTTCGAGGGGATGACGATGATCATCACGCCCGCAGCGGTCGGTGGGCGCTCCTCGCTTGGGCGCGGGATCCTGGGCATCGGGCTGTTCAAGGAGCTGCTGTTGACGCTCGACTACGGCGGTTCCAAGGTGCGCGTGACGCGCGCCTCTCTCGATCCCGAAGGACCGCACGTCGCGCCGCTATACCAGGGCTACGGCCTGCCCGAGGTCGACATCCAGATCGGGTCGAGCACGATGCGGGCCCACATCGACAGCGGCAACATGGGCAAGTTGTTGCT
>JBLHKW010000076.1:0-23578 GCA_047618565.1 Planctomycetota bacterium | reverse complement strand
GACGGGTGTCGGCCATATTGGCCGACACCCGTCGGATTTTGCACTGGCTCGGTACGTTCGGGGCCCGCGGACCGAGGCGCGAGGTCGGTGCGTTCCGAGACGAACGAGCCAGGATCAGAATGGTGCGAGATCGATCCTGGCACCGTAATCTAGCGCGCGAGGTTGCGCACCCAGTTACGCACCTGGGTGTCGCGGCCGCCGAGGGCCAGGTAGCGCTCGAGGTGTTCGAGTGCATCTTCCGGGCGGCCCAGGTAGTCCATGCAGAGGATGCCCAGGGTGTAGTGTCCGAAGGCGTCGTCAGGGGACAGGCGTAGGCCGGTTTCGAGTGCTTCTGCGGCGTTCATGTAGCGCTCCAGCACGAACAGCAGCACGCCACGTTGCACGTGGGCGGGAGCGAAATCGGGGGCGGTCTCGATCGCGGCTTCTACCTGCTCGAGTGCCAGGGTCGGCTGGCCCGTCTTCTGATAAAGGGTTGCGAGCAGGGTGCGTACGGAGGGGCTGACCGTTCCTGAATTGACGGCGCCTTCGAGTTCGCGGATCGCGACGGTGTCGTCTCCGCTGGCCTGGGCTGTGATGGCCGACAGGACTCGCATGCGGGTGTTCTTGGGGTCGCGCTGCAAGCCCTGCTGGAGCTGGCGCGTCGCGTCGGCGAAGCGGCCCTTGTCGACGAGCAGGGACGCGAACATGGCGCGCACATCGTGTGCATCGGGATCGCGCGAGAGGGCTTCGATGAGCTGTTGCTCCGCGTCGTTCGGGCGGTTCTGGCGCAGGTAGGCGGCTCCCAGTCCTGCGTAGGCCTCGGCGTTGCGGGAATCGCTGCGCTTGGCGCGCACGAATGCGTCGATCGCGCCGGGGATGTCTCCGCGCAGCAGGCGCAGGTCGCCGGCCAGGACGTGGGTGGCGGAGGAGTCCGGATCCAGGTCCGTGGCGATCGAGAGCAGGCGTTGCGCGTCGGCCAGCTCATTTCGTTCGAGCGCGATGGCGGCCTGTCCGGTGATCCCGATCGCGGACCTGGGGTCCATGTCGAGGGCGGCCTGGAAGTGCAGTTCAGCGGCGTCGAGTTCACTGCGGTCCAACTCGATCCAGCCGATGCCCGCGATGGCCGCGGCGTAATTCGGGTCGTACTTCAGGGCCTCCTCGAAGTCCAGCACGGCGCCTTCGTCGTCACCCTTGCGCAGGCTGGCCTGCGCGCGCAGGTAGTAGATCTCGGAGTCGTCGCTGATGAGCGCCACGGCATCGGAGAGGGCCGAGAAGGCCACGTCCGTGTCGCGTTCCTTGAGGGCCGACTCGGCCTCGATCAGGTGTCCGACGTAGCGTTCCTCGATCTCCGTTCTGTTGGAACGCATGCGCAGCCTCGGTGCCGCGCCGCCGGCGCTGCCGAGGGTGCCGGCGAGCCACCAGCCCGCGAGCGAGAGCAGAACCACGGACGCGGCGACCAGCCAGGGCCGTGCGGACCTCGGACCGCTATCGACCTTGGGCTTGGGTCGGGAGTGCGCGGGAAGGGACTCGTGGTATTCCCCGCGCTGCAGCTGGCGCACCGCATCGAGCATCTCGGTCGCGGTCTGGAAACGGTCCTCGCGTCGCTTGGCGAGAGATCGATGGAGCAGCGGATCCAGCGCCGGCGCGATCTTGAGGTCCGGGTGCGACTCGACCACTGACGGCGTCGGCTTGGTCAGGTGCTGGGCAAAGATCTCGGTGACCGAGTCACCGGCGAACGGCGTGCTGCCCGCGACCATCTCGTAGAGCACCAACCCGGTGGCGTAGAGGTCGGCGCGCAGGTCCACTTCCTCGCCGCTGCACTGCTCCGGGGCCATGTAGAGCGGCGTTCCCATGATGCGCCCGACCTGGGTGGCGACGCTGGCCTCCATGGGCAGGTCGACCAGCTTCGACAGGCCGAAGTCGAGCACCTTGACCCTTGGCGCGCCCGACGCATCCATGGCGACCATGATGTTGTCGGGTTTCAGGTCGCGGTGCACGATGCCGTGGCGGTGGGCTTCCTGCAGCGCCAGAAGCACCTGTTCGATGATCGAGAGGGCGCTCGAGACCGGCAGGTTGCTCGACTCGCGCAGGAGCGCCTTCAGGTTCTGTCCCTCGACGAACTCCATCGCCAGGTAGGTCGTTCGGCTGCCATCGCGGTCGAAATCGAAGATCTGGATCGCGTTGGGGTGCGCAATCTTGCCCAGGGCGATGCCTTCGCGCTGGAAGCGCTGCAGGGTCTCCTCGCCGACGTGTAGGTCCTCGTGCAGGACTTTCAGGGCGACCGTCTTCTTCAGGCCGATGTGCTCGCCCCGGTAGACGGTCCCCATACTGCCCTGACCGATCTTCTCGAGAACGCGGTACTTGTCGTTCAGGATCCGTCCCTCGAGGGACTCGATGACCGTGGACTCACTCCCGGCCTTGGTGCCGCATTCTGGGCAGAAGGCGAAGGCCGAAGCCTGGTGCCCGCATTGGGTGCAGGTGATCATCGTGGCGGTAGAAAGGGCGTCGAGGGAACTGTCCGGGGGCGGATTCTACGGGCCAGCGTGGGCTGGTCCCAGGGCCCGGGCGGTGGTCTCGCGATGTTATTCGGAAGTGCTGGGCGTGACCTGGTGGGCGCTGGAGGCTACGACATGTAAAGGCCCCGAAAGGGGGCGGCAGGGCTTCGATCCAGGAAGATCCCTTTCGCAACTCCCGCCAGCATGCCACCCTCTACGCCCCTGCTTACGCGGTCGCGTACCCAATATCTCCGAATCTTCCTCCCGATGAGACTGAACGTCCTTCTAGGCGCGGCCTTGGTCGCCGCCAGTGCCCAAGCTATTGCCCGCACCGGGCCCGGCCCCCTCATCCAATGGCAGCGCACCCTCGAGGATGCCGAGGCCCTCAGCAAGGCCACCGGTAAGCCCATGCTCGTGTGCGTCAACATGGACGACGAGTCAGCGTGCGAGGTCTTCGCGCGGCAAAAGTACAAGGACGTCGCCTTCGCTGACCTGATGGCGGGCTTCGTGCCGGTCATCGCGTCGCCGGTGCGCCACAATCCCCTGGACCACGACCAGGCGGGTCGCCGCATACCGTGTCCGCGGTTTGGCGAGGTCACCTGTCAGGAACATATGGCCATCGAGGCGCCCGTCTACCAGCGCTTCTTCGGTGGACAGCGCTATGCCCCCAGGCACGTAGGCGTGAGCGTCGAGGGAGAAGTGCTGTTCGACCGCTATCTCGACTCGGACCTGACGCGCGTCGATGACGCACTGCGTGAGCACGGCATCGCCGGCTCCCTGCCCGCCGGGAATGAGGCCGAGGGCCAACGCGTGGCACGCGTGCGCGCGACGCTCGAGGCGGAGTATGTGGCGGCGGACCGGGACGGACGGCGCGTGCTACTCGAGGACAGCCAGAGCGCCTCTCAGCCGGGCGTGTTGCGCCTCGGCATGTACGAGACCGACACCGAGCTGCGCGCCCTCGCAACCAGTGCCCTGGCCGGCTCGACCAGCGGCACGGATGTCGACCTCACCCTGAGAGCGCTCTCCTTCGAGGGGGATCCGGCGCGACGGGCGCAGCTCATGTCGCGGATCGCCGGGCGCGCCGAGCGGGACCCGCGCGTGGCGAAGCAGGTCAAGGTCAGCGATGCGCTCAGTGCAGCTCCCCTGGTCGACGTCGAGCGCTGGCGGCTGATCTTCCACAATGGCGATGCCGATGGCGGCTTGATCGGAGAGAGCTGGGATCTCGAGGCTCAGCTCGAGACCCTTCTGGAGGTTCAACAGGTCGACGGTGAGGACGGGCCGCGGCTATTGCGTATCGCACAGTGCTACCTGGACCTCGCCCGCTGGCGCATGGCCGAGGGGCAGGGGCCCGGGTATTTCCTGACGGACGCCGACGCTGCCGCACAACGGGCACAGGAGCTCGGAGTCGACGAGATCCAGGCAGCTGCAGTTCAATCGCAGGTCGCGTGGTTCCAGTTCCGCCAGGAAGAGGCCGGCGACCTGGCCCTGAGTGCTCTAACGGGGCTGAGTGATAAAGGTCAGGCGCGCACGGCATTCGAGCTGCTGAGCGTGCTGGCGGCCGCTCGCACGCGCTCGATCCAGGCCCAGGCCACGGACTGGCCCGAGCACTGGGTCAGCGAGGCGCTCGCGGCCTATCGCGTGGTCGAGCAACATCCGCATTCCACTGCTGCGCAATGGGTTGCGCACGTCGACCTGCTGAACGACCTGATGCTCAGTGCGGAGCGTGATCAGGTGCTGGAGCGCGGTCTGGAGCGCTTCCCCGCCGAGCCGGAGCTTCACGGCCGGTTGCGGTCGGCCATCCTGGAGCGGCGCGGGGCAGGCGAGCTGGAAGTCGCCTACATGGAGCGTCGCGACGGCACCTCCGACCCGGCCGGACACGACTGGTTCACGGGCTATGCGACCCTGGTGCTGGCCGAGGACCACAGGCGGGTGAAGCGCTGGGACGAGGCCCAGGCCGCCTACGAGCGTGCCAAGGAGCATTTCGCGCGCAGCGCGGCCGGCAACGCGGACTACGAGGCGTCGTGCATGCACTTCCGGTCCATGGCCCTCGCCGGGCAGGCCCAGGCGGCGCTGATGGATCGCCAGATGGAGACCGCGGTCATGCGCATCTTCGAGGCCGTACGTCTACGACCGGACAGCGTGGACGTGCAGGATGGACTGCAGCGCACTCCGCTCGAGGTGTTGACCGCAGTGCTGCGCGCCGTGCGTGCGCCGGGAGTGGGCCACAGGGATCTGCTCGCACGGTTGACGAGTCTCGAACGCTCCGCGCCGCAAGTTTGGCAACGGGTTAACTGAACGCTGTCGGGCGGGGGCGCATGTTGTGCTCTCGTAGCGTTCATCTTCCCGTCAGGGAACGCGATCGGTAGCGCGGCGGAAGCCCGGCCTGCGTCAGGGACAAAACCCGGCACGCAATGTGCGTCGCGCAATGTGAAATTGGTCCGGGGTTACATCTCCGATAGCACCAATATTCTGGCTAGCGGGAACTGCAGTGCGCGTGCAGTATGATCTCGACGCGCGACGTCAACGTGTTCGACCTGCAATGCGAAGGGACACGAGCAACGGAACCGCGTCTGTTTCGTAACCGATTGACCCACGCATTTTAGGGAGGAGCGGACGAGCCTGCGCACAGGGCTCCGAAGCAGGCGATGCGAGAACACTTGAATCGGGTTTTGCTTGCGCTGATCGCACAAGCATCCACGGATGCCGGCACGTCCCTGTCGGAGGGTTTCACGCGCGCCGCCGACGCTGGCCAGGCCGCACGCCATGAGGCGTTGCAGTGTCTGTTGTTCGATCAGCACAGCGGCGGTGAGGGCATCGAATTTTCCGTGCGCGAGACCGTGCACGCTGCGATCGAAGAATGCCGCCGTCTGCTTCCGGCGCATATCGAGGTCAGTGGGGAGCTCTACGATGGTGCGGATCGCGTCGTCGGCGATTCGACGGCACTGCGCGAGCTCGTGACGCTTCTGTTCGCCCACGCTCAGCACGCCCTCGGAAATCGGGCCGGGCGTCTCTCCTTTCACATGGACCGCGTCGAGGGCGCGCGAGCGGCGAATGAATGCCCCGGCCTCGAGGCTGGAACCCACGCGCGCCTGCGTATCACAATCGAGCACGATCGCTCGGTGGCCGAGAGGCATGGGAGCGCACTGGACGCGCTGTTCCAGGCGTGGCCGAGCCCGAACCGGCGGGCGCGGGCGGACGAAGGCTGGAACCTGGGTCTCTCGCTCGCACGCAAGGCAGCCTGGACTCTGGGCGGCCGTTGCTGCGGAACTTGCGCCGCCGACGAAGCCGTGTGCACTGTCTACTTGCCCCTGGCCGCGCGGCTTCAAGCGCGCTCGTCGGGTGCGGGTCTCGGGCCTGGACTCGGTCTCGCGGTGCTCTACGTCAGCGGCGAGGAAGCGATCCTGTCGATGGGCCGGACGAGCCTGATCGAATCGGACTGTTGCGTGAGCATCGCCTGCAACGGACAGGATGCCCTGCGCAGCCTGGCGGTACGCGCGCGCGAGATCGACCTCGTCGTCACGGAGGAGTTCCTCGACGACATGAGCGGCGCGGCACTCGTGAGCGAGCTGCAACGACGCCACAACGGATTGCCCGCATTGATCGCCGCCCGTCCTAACCGGACCGCCCGCGCCAAGACCCTGCGCGAGTACATCATGAAGCCCTTCTCTGCGGGGGATCTGCGCAGCGCCGCGTGGATGGCCACAGCGCCCGACCGCCGCCGGCCCCTGACTAACGCGTGATTCGCCCGGTCGAGTGAAGAGTCATGCATGAGGGCCTGACACCACTCGCCCGATCAGACGGATGGGGCTGGCCCCCGTGGCGCACGCGCACCGTTATGCTGTGCGCCCTGATGGGCATGGGGGAGGGATCTCTGCTCGGGGCCGTCACCGTGGCGTCAAAGTTCCGTGGAGCCGCGGACCAGCTCTTCGACGAGTCCTTCGAAGAGCTGGGAATGACGGCCGGGATCCTTGCTCTCGGCCTGTCTCCATTGCTGTTATTCGGCGCGATCATCGGATCGGTCATCGGCCTGCTCTGCTCGCCGATCCTGTTCAAGGAGAGCGACAAGCCGCACCTCATGGCGCGCTTCGTCGTCGCCACGTTCCTCGGGTGCATGGTGGCCTTCCTGGCCGGCTCGATCGTGTGGATCGGCAGCATCCCCTTCGTCGGTTTCGCAGTGGTCGTGTCCTTCGGTCAAGCGGGACGGTTGTTTCGGGGCGGGTGGGGCGCGCCGAACATTATGCGTGTCCTGGCCGGGCCCGCACTCAGCGTGCTGGCACTCGGCGGCTGGGCCTTCCTGACGCGCCTGCCCGATGACGAGGCCCAGTTGATCGCGTTGCTCGGAGACAATTCCTCAGAAACGAGGGAAGCCGCCGCCGCGAAACTGCATGAGATGGCGGGCATCGAGCCGTTCCTGACCGCGCTCGAGCACCCGGATCCACGGGTGCGCGAGTCCGCAGTTCTGACCGTCGGGAGTACTGAGCCGGACAGCCATTTACAGCCGCTCATGGAAGCCACGAAGGACCCCAACCGACGGGTCCGGGTCATGGCGCTCGGGACGCTGTTCCACAGGGGTACCGAACAGCCGTTGCTGGATGCGCTCGGCGACGCGAATACCGAGATGACCCGGATGCTGCTGTATCGTGTCGGCTGGTGTGGAGATGCGAGTCATATCCCCGCGCTCGAGGCCCTGCTCGATCGGCCGGACGAGTCCGTGCGCGATCTGGTCGCCAGCACGATCGAGGCCCTGCGGCGCAAGACTTCCGCGCACTGATCGCTCGCGCCGTTACTCGCGTCCGGACCCGCCGCCACGGCGCTCGCCCCGTCCGCGGCCATCGTCTTCGGTTTCCTGATAGAGCTCTAGCTGTCTCGGGTCGAGGATGAGCGCGAGGCTCGTTCGAGACTCATCGCGCAGGGTGCGCATGGAATCGCGGACGTTGTAGAAGTCGCCACTCGCGCGCGCGGTCTCCATCAGCTCGGCTCGTTTTTCCGCGTAGTCCGTCATGTAGTCGCGCATCTCGTTCGTCTGCACGCCGGTGAGGTCGAGCGCGGTCACCAGCTCGGACAGGCGCGTCTCCGTTCGCTCGCTCTGCGCCTCGGCACGCTCGGCCTCTCGCTCCTGTCGCTCGGCGTTGCGAACGTCCTGGACGACCTGCTCGACACCCAACTTCAGGCTGTCGGGCAACTCCTTGCCGGGTGTACCCAGAGCGCTCGCCAGCTCGGCCAGGGTCTCGTCCTCGCCACCGTTAGCCAGCGCGAGATCGGGGAGGTTTCCTGCGGGCTCGCGACGATGGTCCGCTCCAGCCTCGACCAGGGCCAGGCGCATGGTCAGCTCGTCCAGGCGCGAGCGCAGGGCAGCGTAGACTTCAGGGGACGGTGCTGACCCGCCCGCCGGCGTTGCAGCCACAGGCTCGAGCCCTGCCGCGGGCCCCCGGGCCAGCGTGGGAGAAAATACCAGTGAGCTCAGGCTGCCGGCCAGGAAGCCGGCGACTGCGCCTGCTGCGATCGCGATGCTGAGGGTGTTCTTCATGGGTTACTCCAGCGGAACCGTCGGCGCCCGCCGAGGTTCCTACCATTCGAGGGTCTTCCCGTGGCCCCTGGATCTGGTGACCCGGCGTCCACTCTGCCATCCTAGCGTCATGCTCTCCGTCGTTCTGCTGTTCGCTTTCCTGGTGCCCCAGACCACTACCGAGCAGCTGCCCCAACTCGAGACCCTGCCTGGGTACGGCCAGGAGGACTTCGAGGCCTTCAGCTTCGTCCAGATCGGCGACCCGCAGATCGGTTTCGGCGGGGCCTATCCCGCCGCGCGCCGCTTCGAGCGCCTCGCAGCGGAAGTCGACTCCGCCGGCATGCCCTTCGGCATCGTCGTGGGGGACCTGGTCCAGGATCGCACGGGCCGCGAATATCGCCTCCTGCGCGGAAGCCTCGATGCGTTCAGCCTGCCGCTGGCCTTCGTGCCCGGTAACCACGACGTGCTCGACCTGCCCACCCTGGAGACCTACCGCGCGGACTTCGGCAGGGACTACTACTCGTTCATCTATAACGGCTGCGGCTTCATCGGCTTCAACTCCGAGCTGCTCGAAGGCTCCGTCGAAGGCGGCATCTCCACCGAGGAGTCCGCCGCCCAGTGGGAGTGGTTCGACAAGGAGCTCGTGGCGCTGAAGGCATGTGGTCTGCGCCACACCTTCCTGTTCCTGCACCGCCCACCCCCTCTCGGCAGCGGCGACGACCTCGATCCGGTGATCCAACGCGTGCGCGAGCACGGAATCCAGCACATCCTCGCGGGCCACTGGCATACGACCGAGGAGGTCACCGCCGCCGACGGCGCCTTCACCATCTTCACAGTAGGCGGCACCGCGCGCGTGTTCGACGACCGCGGCTACGGCTACCGCATCTTCGACGTCACCAATGAGGGCGTCGACCAGCGCTATATCGAGTTCGACCGCCCGTCCGACCACTGGCTTGTGCGCTATGGCTGGTCGCCACGCATCCTGGACCCGTCACTTCCACACTGGCTCCTGACGCTCACCTTCCTCGTCGCCGCCGCCTTCGCCCGCCGCGCGCACCGTCGAGTGCGCGCCCATGCGGATCCGGATCCTGAAGCCGAAGCCGACGGCAGCCTGCTCTGGCTGCTGCTCTCCCTCGGCTACGTGACCCTGGCCGTAAGCCAGCAACTCGACCTGGACGAGATTCTCCAGGCCATCGGACGCAGAGGCCTCGAGAGCCTGCACGGCTACGGCGATCGACGCGTGTTACAGGTCGCAATCCTGGGAGCCGGCCTCTTCCTCGGCGTGATCGCCCTGTGGCTCGCCCGCCGCCAGCTACGACACACGAATGGACGCGCCTGGATCGCCCTCCTGGGCTTCGCCATCCCCGCGACCTCGTTCCTGCTACACGCCCTGTCCCTGCACCAGGCCGACGCGCTCCTCTACGCATTCGGCCGCGCGGGCCTCTACACAGTCGAGGCCACCGGCGCGGCGATCACGGTTTACGGAGCCAGGCTCGATCTCGCACCAATCTGATCCTGGATCGTTCGTCTCGGGATGACCCCGACCTCGCGGCACGGGCGAGTTGGGCGGCACCGACGACAGGGTTGCTCAACGCGAAGGCAGGGCGGCTTCCGCCGCGTTTCGAGCGTCTGTCAGGAGCCGAGCACCTGCGCGAGCTTCTCGTATTCGCTCGGATCGTTGTAGGCCTGGGCGGATATGCGGATCAAGTTGCGGCCGGCGGCCTCGCTCCACATGACGGGCACTTCGATGGCGTGCTCGTCGAACAGGCGGCGCTGCAGCGGGTTGACGTCGAATGCGGAGGACGGGCCAGCCTCGCCACCTTCGGGCAAGGGGATGCTCGCGAGACTACCGAGCATCGTGTCGGGTGCAGCGGGCGAGACTCCGAGCGCGGATTGGACCTTGGCGGCACCGGCGAGCAGCATGCGGTGGTTGTGCTCGCGCAGCGCGGGCCAGCCACCGTCCATCAGGGATCCCATGAAGCTCAACGCCTTGGGGATACTCAGGATCGCAGTCGGATCACTGGTTCCGGTCCAGTCGAACTCCTGCAGGAAGAGCGAGCGGTCGGTGCGCTTGCTGTTTGCGCCGTGGCTGATGACGCTCGGGCGCACGCTGGCTTGCAGCTCGGGGCGTACCCAGAGGAAGGCTGCGCCTTTGGGAGCACACGGCCACTTGTGGCAGTTGCCGGTGTAGTAGGCGGGGTTCCAGCGCTCGATGTCCAGTTCGAGCATGCCCGGGGCGTGGGCTCCGTCGACCAGGGTCTCGACGCCGCGTTCGCGCAGGGCCTCGATCAACTCGGAGATCGGCAGGATCAGGCCGGTCGCGCTCGTGATGTGGTCGATCAACGCCAGGCGGGTGCGCGCTGTGACCTTACTCAGTACGGCGTCGATGGCCTGGCTAGGGGATTCGATGGGGAAGGGCAGGTGTGCAACTACCGTGCGTGCGCGCGCGCGTTCGGTCACGAAGTTCACCGCGTTGTTGCAGGCGTTGTAGCCGTGGTCGGTGATCAGGATCTCGTCGCCGGCATTCAGGTCCATGGAACGCAGTACCGCGTTCACGCCGCTGGTGGCGTTGGGGACGAAGGCCACGTTCTCGGGCTCGGCACCGACGAACTCCGCCAGGACTGCGCGCGCCTCGTCCAGCTGGGCTTCGAGCTCGCGCGCCATGAATCGCACCAGGCTGGACTCCATACGCTTGCGAAGCTCGGACTGGAACTCGAGCACAGGCGCTGGACAGGCGCCGAACGAGCCGTGGTTCAGGTAAGTGAGTTGCGGGTCGATCTGCCAGTGCTGACGATAAGGTGAGGGCATCGCGGGGACTCAGTTTGCGGGGACGAGCTTGATGAAGGCTTCGGAGTAGTGCCACGTGCGCCAGGTGCCTTCGAGGCGCACCTGGAAGAGGTCGCCCTCGATCGTGATCGGGATGCCGCGCCGGTTGGCCTCGTCGGTCAGGAAAGGGGCCAGTTCCTCATGCCACTCCTCGGCCGGGATCGACACGCGCTCGTTGCCCTCGTGCTGCTCGGGCGCGAGGCGTCGCTCGGGGTCGAACAGGATCACGCGACCGGCGGCGGCGCCGGACATCAGGAACTTGCCGGCGTAGGGCTTGGGCTTCAGGGAGAGCTCGCCGTGCTGGTCGGGCTTCTTGAGACCCAGCACGATGTGCAGGGAGTTCTCGCCGCCGGACATCAGGTACTCGAACGCGTACTCGTTCGGCGAGCCGAAGTGGATCGACTTGAGGCCCGGGGCGAGGGTCTTGCGGTCTTCCAGGAAGACCTTGTTCTGGCCGGCGACGGCGAAGCGTGAGCCGCTGTCCCAGGCGCTGAACGTCCCGCCGTGGGCCGAGTAGAGGCAGGTGTTGAGCGCGTCCTGCAGCACGAACATGTAGCCCGAGTCGGCCTTGAAGCCCACGTGACTCTGGGCCTGCCCGTAGGCGTAGATGCGCGCGCCCTCGAGCAGTGCGCCCAGGAAGTCACCGTGCTCGTGCCCGTAGAGCTCGAGCATGACGCCCTGTGCCGGTGCGCCGTCCGCGTCGGGCAGGTTCGTGCCCTGGTAGCGCGGTCCGCCGCGCGCGTCGTAGGCGACGATGTGGCGCCAGCCGTAGCGCACGCACTGGGTCAGGAACTTGGAGCAGCACTCGAGCGTGAAGGACTCGCTCTCGAAGTCCGCCATGTCGATCACGAGCACGTCCCGCATGGGATGCACCGGTTCGACGAGGTCGTCGCGCGTGCCCGCATCGATGCGCAGCATCGCGGATGCTGCGTACGCTTCGGAAATGCGCGGAACGGCGTCGAGCAAGCGATAGATGCCGCCTTCGGCTCCGCCGTCGGAGTCGCGACCACCGGAAGTGATGTACTCGACGCTCGAGAGCGCCTTGTCGCCGGTGTTGGTGAAGGCCAGGCGCTTGCGCAGCTCGGTCAGCACACGCAGGGCGAGTGCGCGTTCCGCGTCACCCGTTTGCGCCAGGCGCGGCAGCGCGACCTCGGCCAGGTAACGGTAGTCGTCGAAGCTGATGTCGTGGATGTGGTCGAGGGCCGTCTGTACCAGTTCATTGGCAACGGACGGCAGTCCGTCCTCGGGGCCGTACCAGCGCTGGTCGCTTGCGGGCGCGCTCGAAATCGCGCGCCGTACCCGCTCGAGCAATCCGTCCACGATCTCCATCCATTCCAGGTCCGCGCGCCGTTGCACGAGTTCCAGCTTGCCCATGTCGGCCCGGAATCCCGCGCGCCGTACCGGCACGATCTCGCCGAAGCGGTTGACCAGGTGCAGGTCCAGCTGGCGGCGCGTGACCGAGGCCTCGAATACGCCGCCGTGCTCCTCGAGCCCGGGCTTACCGCCCTGGCGCATATTGAAGCGCAGGTCGGCGGCGCTGTCCTTGAGCACGCCCTGCTGGTGCAGGATGCGCAGCATGGCATCCGCGATCTTGGCCTCGCTCCCGTTGGCCACGGCTTCCGGTCCGCCCGCGCTCAGGTCGCGGTGCGAGACGATCTCGTGCGGGCGCAGGAACTTGATGTCCATGTTCTCGCGGAACCCAACCACCCGTTGACCGGTACGGCGCACTGACTCGACGATCGTGAACTTGTAGGGGCCCGTGGGCGTCAGCTGGACGTAGTTCTCCATCAGGAGCTTCAGCTTGTCACGCCGCTCCTCGTCCATAGCCTCGAGGTCAATGCCCGTGATGGGGGAGATGATCTGGCTGGCTTCCTCGGTCGTCAGTCCCAGGACGCGGCGCGTGAAGTCCACCAGGTAGGCGGCGTACTCCGTGTCGGTCAGCGCCTTACGCTCGTAGAGGGAATCGCCTTCGTAGTCCTTTGCTCCGGCGCCCATCGACCCGTGGCTGTGCACGTAGCCGTATTCGCAGAGGAAGGGCGCCGTCGAGTCGACCGCGACCTGCTCGCCGTTGTGCATGAGCAGCAAGTTGTAGGCCTTGAACGGGTGCGCGCCGGCCGGGTTGCCGCGCCCTTCCGCATCGATGGCCGGCGAGTTGGTCGGATAGCGGTGGTGCAGGCCCCAGACGTTCGCCAGCAGCGCCGGCACCTTGCAGGGTTGACCGCGCAGGACCATCTCGACGCCCTCGCCCGCGTTGACGCCCGGGTAGCCGGCCCAGAAGTGGTCGAAGTCGAAGTACTCGGGGATGGTCTGTGCCCAGCCCGATATCTTGATGGCGCCGAGGTCCTCGCCCATGGAGACCAGGAAACCACGTCGCTTGGCGGCGTACTTGCCGCTCGGAATCTCGTCGACCGAGCCCTCCGGCAGGTGCGTTCGGTAGTAGCGCGTGTCGAAGAGGTGCGCCAGCGCGGAGAAGTACTCCTGGCGCACGTCGACCAGGAAGGCCGCATCCCGCGCCGCAGGCGATTCCTCGCTGGCCGCGTCCGCCGCGCGCTGTACCTGGTCCGGGTTACGGCTCAGGACGCCGTGCAGGTCGGTATCGGACATGTCGCCGTACTTCGTGCGACGTTGCAGCCAGTGCTCGCTCGCGAGCAAGACCGCTCCGTACTCGGCCAGCACCTCGTGCCGCAGCTCCACGAAGAACGTGTAGTAGTTGCCCACGCTCTCGCGTAGTCCCGCGCGGCGCCAGCCGTCCTCGCCGCGATACTGTTCGCGCACGGGTGTCCGGAACTCCGGCAGGCGCATCAGGACGTCCGCCTTCTTCAGGGGCCGGCCGCGTGCGTCGAGGAAGCGGCAGCCGTCGAGGTGCTGCAGCATGTCGCGCATGGTCTGCACACGATCCGGGCCGATCGTGTTGAACATCAGACAGGTCGCCTCACGCAGCGCCGGGGGCGTGAAGCCCGCGAAGTCGATGCCGCCACCGCGGTTGTTGCCGCCGTTGTGGGAGACGCGCGCCGCTTCCCAGATGGCGTGCACGCTGACCGGCTCGGAGACGGTCAGGGAACCCACACGGCACGAGTCGTGGTCCGGGGCAGCGGGTTTCTTCTCGGGCGGCTCGCTGCTCGGCATGTCGAGCAGATCCACGCGCCCGCGCAGGGAACGGATATCCGCGATCAGGGCATCCGGCTTCACGACCGTGCCGTCCGCATCCAGGGCGCCACTCTCGCGGTTGACGGCGTCGATCATGACCGCCAGCTTGACCATGTTCAGGACGGTCCAGTTGCGCAGCCGGCGCGCCATCAACGCCGGGTCGTTCTGGATCGTGAGCTCGGCCTTGGTGGTGATGCCGCCGCGCGGGCAGTCGAGGTGGCAGTTGCCGCACTGGTTGCACCCGAAGGCGACGGCCTTGCCGATCGAGGCCTCGACCACGCCGTCCGCGCCCGCGATCAGCACCTTGAAGATGTCGATCTCGCTACGCAGGCCACCCGAGGCGAGCAGTCGCGTGCCGCCCTGGGCGCCGAAGGCCTGTCCGTTGTCGTCACGGATGCTCTCCAGCTTGCCGGTCCCGTGGCGGTCGACGCGCTCGTGCACGAGCGCATGATGCGTGTGCAGGATGGTGCGCATGATGTCGGGCCAGCCGACGTGGGACGAGTCCGCGTGGTAGTTGCCTGAGCCACCGAGGCCGGAGTCGATCAGCAGGTAGTCCACGACGAAGTTGGACCACATGCCGGCCGCCACGAACTTGGTGTAGTTCGAGCCGGTGATCTTGATCCCGCAGTAGGTGTGGAACAGCAGCCACAACCAGACCTCGGCCGGCATGTCCTCGATCGAGTAGATGTCGTGTTTAGGATCCGGGGACAGGGCGTTGGTGCCGACCGGGATGTTGCGCGCGCGGCTGACCTTCTCGGTCACCTTGGCTCCGGTGAGGCGGCCGCCCTTGCCGGGCTTGGCGCCCTGGTTGATCTTGATCTCCACGTCGCGCACCTGGCGCAGGTCGCCCGCGTGGATGCCGAAGTGCCCGCTGGCGGCCTGCAGCGATTGCCACTGCATCGCGTTCTCGGTGTCGATGCGGATCGGTCCGCCCTCGCCCGACGAGGTGAAGGCCAGGCCCTTGTTGCCCTCGATGCGCGACTTCAGGAAGTCCTCCGACGCGGCGCCGAGGGAGATGCTGGCGTGACTGACGGGCGCGGCCCACAAGAGCTGACGGATGCCCGTGCCGCTCAGGCGCAGACCGCCGCGCGGGTCGCGCTTCAGGCTGACGGATCCATCCGCGCTGGCGCGCAGTACGCTGCGACCATGGCCGCCGTGGCCCCGTTCGAGCAGCTCGACCTGATGTTCGCTGCCGTGCTCGGCATCCTCGTACCAGAGTTGTAGCAGCGCGCCGCCGGGCGGAGCTTCGATGTCCAGCCTCAGGTCGAAGCCGCCCTCGTTGTCGGAACGCAGGCTGGCCAGCGGTTCCGCGACGCCCTGCTGGCGCAGCTCGACCGTGACGTCGGCCGCGACCGTGCCCGGGCGGTGGAAGCCACGCGGCGTGGCCATGGAGATGTAGTCGAGGATTGCGGGCTCGCGCTCGAGACGCTCGAGCGACCAGGCGAGCGACTCACGCGAGATGCGTAGCCCGACCTCGTCGATCGAACCCATTCCCATGTCGCCGTGCAGGAAGAAATCGTCGACGCGGGGCATGTCGCCGGCCGACATGCGGTAGATGACCTCCAGGAAGTCCGCGGTCAGGTTGCGGTTGGTGTTCATCAGGTGCCAGGAGGCGCTCTCCTGGGCCATCAGCGCCGCCGCGTGGGTGCCCGGTGTGTCCGGCTTCAGCTCCGTCATCAGGGAGCTGACCCGGAACTTCTCGCGCACGCTGCGCGGTACGGGCTCCTTCTCGATCCTTTGCGCGTTGAGCTCGCGGTTGATGTCCGCGAACTCGGGTGTCACGAGGCTGTCGACCTCGCGCATCCAGTCCTCGGTCATCGTGATGGCCATCGTGTTGCCCGACGTCTTCTTGATGTCGTCGATGCCCATGCAGGACAGGAAGTCGAGGATGCTGTGCTTCCAGCAGCTCAGACTGTTCTTCGCCAGGCGCGTGAGCTCCGTCTGGTCGAGTCGGGCGAGACCCGCGATAAAGTCCTGCGCGGAGGCGCCGTGGTAGACCTCGACCAGCTCCGGCGCCAGGGCCAGGCACGCGATGTGGGTCATGGCGCCCGCGTTGGCGCCCAGCAGAATCGATTCGTAGACGCTCGCGGCGGAGGCCTGCGTATCGGTGTCGCCGCCGACGTTCACGAGCTGCACGCGCGCGCGCAGGAAGCGCTTCTTCAGGAACTCGTCGACCTTCGGTATCAGCCGATAGGACTTCTCGCTGCCGGCCTGGATCTGGATCAGGGCGACGCCATCGGTGCGCGCGGCCCGCTCGAGGTGCTCCCAGAAGTCGTCGCCATGACGGACGACGGTCGAGATGAGCAGGTCCGGATGGGAGCGGCGCAGGCGTTCGATACATGCGGGCAGGGCGTCGCACCACTCGAATTCGACGATCTGCACCCGGTGCAACAGCTCTTCCACGTGCCGGTCCGCGGCCCCGAGCGCAGTCAGGTGGCGCTCGCTGAAGCGCGGCAGCACCCAGGCGCTGTAGGGCAGGTACGCCTGGAAGTGTTCGAGCAGCGCGTCGAGGCCGACCACCACGAGCGAGTCCAGCTCCTCGCCCGCGGCGCGCGCGTCCTCGCCCGCCATCAGATAGGCCAGCTCCAGGGTGTGCCCATCGCTGTAGGGCAGCGGGCCCACCAGCATCGGCAGGTCGAGTCGGATCGAGCGGATGCCCTCGAGGCGCACTCCGCTCGCCTCGCGGAACAGCACGGCGGGCTTGCGACGCACGATGTCCCAGGCGGTCGAGAACTCTTCCCGCAGGCCGTCGTTGGCCGGGTGCGTGATGGCGGCGTGGGAGAAATAGGAACGCCAGAACCCGTAGTGCCAGGCCGCGCCCAGGGTCAGGGGTTCCTGACGGAAGCGTTCCTTCGTGACCTTGTCCACGTCGAAGGACGTGATCTCGAGCCCCGGGATGTCGCGCGAAAGGCGCGAGTAGTGGGACAGGAACAGGCGACCGCGCTGGCTGCGGGACAGGCGCCAGAAGCTGCTCTCGTCGATGGCCGCACGCTCGAGCAGGAAGCTCAGGAAGCGTGCCTTGCGCGGGCGCTGGTTGACGCTCGGGTGCTCCGGATTGACGAGCAGGCGCAGGATGTCTTCCCAGTCAGCGATCTGCTCCAGGAAATCGGCCTCCGACGTCGATCCGCCGGACCATTCTTCGGCGTGGGTCTCGACTCCGATACTCATCGTGCTGCCTCGCCCTCGGCAAACTCCGCCGCCGCGTCGAACCAGGCGCGCGCGGGTACCTCCATCACGCGCAGGGTCTGACCGTCGTTGCCACGGTTGGCGGGACACACCTCGACGCAGGTGCCGCATCCGATGCAGCGCTCCTGCAGGGTTGTGATCGTGCGCGCGTCATCACCGAAGTACTCCTGGTTGGCTCCGGTCGGGCAGACGTCCACGCACGCGGCGCAGTGGATGCAGGTCGCCGCCGGTCCCGCGTCCGCCTGGGCGCGCATCAGGACGTAGCGTGCGCTGCCTGGAAGCGAAACCGGTGCGCGCTTCTCGTAGCCGCCGGGGCGGATGTCGAGGAAGTCGCGCACGTAGCTGGGGGAGGAGCGCAGGTGCTCGAGGACCAGGGTCTGGCGTTCCCGGTCGATAGGCTTGCGGATGTCGAGTCCCTGGCGCTCGGAAGCGGATTCGAGCTGGGCGTAGAGCGGAAGGTGCGGGATGCTGGACTGGCAGACCTCCTCGCAATTTCCGCAGCGCATGCACAGGTCCAGGAGTGTCTCTGCCGTGGCGCCCGGCTGCTCGCCCGCGTGTGCAGCCTCGCCGATGTGGGTGAGCAGCTGCGGCAGGCGCAGCTTGGACTCGTGGAAAATCGGGCAGACCGAGTTGCACTCGCCGCAGTTCACGCAGCCGATGGCATGCGCGGAGGGTTTCACCTGGTCCTGTGTCTGGATCTCGGCCAGGCTCAGACCGCGCTCGGCGGCGGCGCCCCGGACGCGGCGGGTGACGCTGCGTGCGAAGCGCACGATGGGGGATCCCCAGTCGAATGCCAGGCGTGCGCAGCGGATCGAGAGGGGCATCAGGCGCTGCAGCAGAGCACCCGCGAGTCCGCGCAGGCGCAGGTCAAAGAACGTGCCCGGGCTCAGGGTGGAGGAGGGGTCGAGTGCGCGCTTCAGACCGATCAGATGCTTCGCCGTCGAGCTGTCGAAGCGCCGCCGGAAGTGGCTCGCTTGCCAGCGCCCGAGCACGTACGCGCGACCCTCGAAAGCACTCGTCGCCAGGTCCAGGAGCGCGGGCGCGAGCAGCAGGTCGATCGCGAAGGATGCCTTGCGGTGGTCCGTTAGGTATGCGGCGATCACGAGCGCGCCGTCGTCCGGAAGGTAGTAGACCTCCGCGTCCAGCTCGTTGCCGGTCTTCGCCGCGAGACGCTCGGCCGCGGGCAAAAAGCCCTCGACGCGTCCGACGGGAAGCAGGATCTCGGCCGCGAGCAGGCCAGGGCCCGAGCGCTTGCTCTGCTGGGGGCGAAAGCGCTCCTCGGCGAAGCGCACGCTCTCGCGGGCGTCCAGCGTGGGCCTGCCCGGACACTCGTCGAGCGCGTTCTCGAAGGCCGGCGCCGTTTCACCGTCCAGGAGCACGAACAGATAGGTCTCCTGCGAATCGCTGCCGGGGGCACTCCCGGAGCCAGGCGCGATGACAGCGGACGGGGACACGATGTCTTTCCAGGGCATCTGGCGGCCGTTGGAGAGATCGCTCCCCTGGTTCGCCGGGTCGCGCGCGTCTTCTTCGCGCCAGTTGCTTCGGATGTGGTCCAGGTGGCTTGCGGAGAGCAATTTCAGCTCGAGCGGACGTCTGCAGGCCTCTGCTTCCAGGTTGCGCACCCATTCGGCTCCCGCACACGCGGCACTGCGCTCCGCGAAGCGCAACAGGTATGGATGCAGGGTCGGGCGTTCTTCGAGCTTCAGTTCGAGCGCGGTGATCACGGCGAACTGCCCCTCGCTGGTGGCGAGGTCCGCGACGACGATCGGAGAGTAGTGACGCTCGGCGAACCAGGCCTGTGCCTCGGCGGCCGATAGCTTGCGGTCGGGGTCCAGCAGGGTCGTCGTGCCGTCGGCGTGCAAGCGCAGCGCTTCGCCGCCGACCAGGACCACGTCGATCGAGCGGACCGCATCCAGGGCGCTCCCGTTCCCGAACGCATTCAGCCCGATGCCCCCGGTCGCCAGCCAGCCAGCAAACGTGCCGCCCAGGTTCGAGGGATAGACCGGTAGCGACGAATCTTCTGCAGCCAGCTGCTTGTGCAGCGGGCGCATGCGCGTGCCCGATCCGATGGACACGCGCCGTCGCGGCACGTCGACCTCGATCTCCGCCAGCCGCGACAGGTCAAGCAGCAGTCCTCCGTCGCCGGGCACCGCGCCACCCATGGCGGTCGACGCAGCGCCGCGCAGGGTGACCGGCACCGCGTGTGTGCGCGCCCAGCAGAGGGCCGCGGAGATCTCGCCGCGACTTACAGGCTGCAGCACAACGTCCGGAACGGCGCGCGTCAGCCGGCGGGTGAACAGCTTGCCCAGGTAGACGTTCTGATCGTGATCGCACTCGGAACGCAGGAAACCGTTCGTGATGATCCGCTGCTGGAGCGAGCGCTGTTCGACGCTCGATCCGTCTCCGGCCACCTCGACCGCCTCGGCCAGGGAGATGGCGAGCTCGGTCGTGCGCGCCGGCTCGTCCCGGCTCGCGAAGGGGCGGTCCTCGTCGAAGAAGAAGTTCAGGTCGCCGACGGTCTGGCGCGCCCCGCGGGCACGCTGGTCGGTCGGCAGGTTCACGAAGGACGAAAGGGAGAGCCTGAGGTGTCGCTGGAGCACGTGAGCTGGATATTTATAAGGAAGGCGTCGCTGCGGCCCGCAGGCGGCGTGAGAACAGGCCCGGGGAGGCGGCACTATATCCTGCTGACCGGGAGGCGCAGGGCTACCGGTTTTCCGGGTTTAGCTGCCCGTCGTTCGCAATCCCAGGTGCCCGTGGGGGCGACCTCAGTCCCCGCTCACTCCGGCGCTTGCCCGAGGCTTCCCACCGACCGAGATCAGGTGGGTTTCCGTGCGCAGGTAGAGCGCGCCCAGCGCCACGGCGGGCGTGGAATTGGAGGCTTCACCCAGGTCCAGACGGCCCAGAAGCTCGAAGTCATCTGCGGCCCGTACCCACACGAGCTCGCCCGACATGTCGATGGCAAACAGCTTGCCGTCGGCGAGCACGGGCGAACCGTAGAACGTGCCGCCGACGCGCTCGCGCCAGATCTCCCGGCCGCTTTCGAGTTCGAGGCACGAGACGATGCCGCCGTCGGCCCAGAGGTACAGGCGATCGTCGGTGGCGATCGGAGTGGGCACGTACGGAAGTCCGTGGCGCAGCTCGTACTGCTGCTCGGGCGCACCCGACTCGTCGCGGCTGGCCAGGTTCAGGGCCACGCCGACCTTGCCACCGCCTCCGGTGCCCGCGGTCGCGAACAGGATGTCGCCCGCGAGTGCCGGTGATGCCACGCAGCGCGGGCGGAAGAGGTCCGTTCGCTCCCAGATGAGCTTCCCGGTCCCGGGCTCGAGGCTCGTGAGACCGTGCGACGTGCTGGCGAAGATCGCCTGGGGCGGGCCCTGCTCGGGTACGTGCACCAGCGGGGATGCGAAGGAGGCGCGCGAGGTCTCACGGGCATGTTTCCAGAGCAGGTCACCGGTCTCCACGTCGATGCCCGCCACGAAGCTCTTCGCCGCGCGTTCGGTGTCGTTGGCGATCAGCACGACTCCCTCGAACAGGGTGGGCGATGTGCCTCCACCGTGATTGGCCACCGACGCGCCGAGCGGCTTGCGCCAGAGGGCCTCTCCGTCATGACCGAAGGCCGCCAGGTTCAGCATCCTGCCCGAGGTCCAGGAGATCACGACGTGCTTCGAATCCAGAGCTGGCGTCACGGACGCGTAGCTGTTCAGGTCGTGCATGCCGTAGCTCTCGATGGGCAGGGACCGGGCCCAGAGCTGCTTGCCGTCCCCGGCCGCGAGGCAGACCAGCAGACATTCGGACGCCTGGGAGTCGTAGCAGGTGGTGAAGATGCGCTGGCCCCAGATCACGGGCGACGACTGACCTCGGCCGGGCAGCTTCACACGCCAGTTGAAGTCCGCGTCGCTCGGGCTGTCCGGTATCAGAAGCGTGCCACCCTCGCCCTGGCCGGCGGGACCCCGGAAGCGCGGCCAGTTCTGGGCGGCGCCCGGGCGCGCCAGGCACATGACCAGCAGGCTGACGAGGACGACCGTTCGGGTCGTGCGAAGCGGAGCGTGGAGCATGGGGATTGTCCAGGGGCGGAGAGGCGTGGCTGGCGCGGCGCGGGCGCCCCAATTCTATCGGCCTGGATCGGCACATGATCCCGCCGGTGCGGGAGAGCGCTCCCGGAGCCCGATCGCCAGCCGTTGCAGGGCCGCTCCGAGCGCCAGGGTAAGAGAAGCGCCAAAACAAGCCGCTTGCGGTGGTCCCCGGGCACGGCGCGAACGAGAATGACGGGATGTCAATCCGAGAGATGATGATCCTGGGCCTCAGCCTGGCGCTGTACTCACCGGGCGCCGTGGCCTCGGACTGGTCCAGTTATCGCGGCGACGCCCAGATGTCGGGCCGCGCGAGCGGCAGCCTGGAGGATGAGCTCAAGCTGGTCTGGACCTTCGAGACCGAAGCCTCGATCGTGTCGTCGCCCGTGGTGGCAAACGGTCGCGTCTTCGTCGGCTCGGATGATGGCAACCTGTACGCCGTCGACTTCCATACCGGCAAGAAGCTCTGGGCCTTCGCGACCACGGACATGATCGAGGCCCCACCGCTCGTGGTGGACGGCGTCGTCTACGTGGGATCGACCGACTTCTTCTTCTACGCGGTCGACGCGGAGTCGGGCAAGTTGCTCTGGAAGGCGGAGACGGACGACAAGATTGTCGGCGGGGCGAACGTCTTCGCAGACCCCGAGCTGGGCGAGACGCGCATCGTTGTGGGAAGCTACGACGGAGCATTGCACTGCTTTGGAGCCACGAGCGGCGAGAAGCTCTGGTCGTACACGACGGACAACTACGTCAACGGGACACCCGCGGTGATCGATGGCCGCGCGGTCTTCGGAGGTTGTGACTCGGCCTTGCACGTCGTCGACCTGCGCACCGGGGAGATGGTGGAGCGCGTCCAGCTCTGCGCCGAATGCCATATCGCGGGCTCGGTGGCGATCGCGGGCGACAATGTCCTCTTCGGGCATTACGGAAACGCATTCGTATGCGTGGGCCTGGAGACGGGCGAGACCAAGTGGGCGTTCGACGACTCGCGTCAGGCTTTCTTCTCGTCACCGGCCATCAGTGATGGGCGCGTGGTCTTCGGCGGTCGCAACAAGTCCCTGCATTGCGTCGAGCTCGAGACGGGCAACCTGATCTGGAAGAAGAAGACACGGCGCAAGATCGACGGGTCGTCGGTGATCTGCGGCGACAAGGTCGTGTTTGGATCCGGAGACGGGCGCATGTACCTCCTGCGGCTCGAGGATGGCGAGGACATCTGGACCTATGAGATCGGTGAGTCGATCTTCTCGTCCCCCGCGGTGCACGCGGGTCATGTCTTCGTGGGGGCCAACGACGGTGTGCTCTATGCGTTCGGACCCGGCACGGCCGAGGGTGGAGACTCGGATGAGTGAATCCGCGGGCGACGACCTGGGAATATGGATTGTGGCCGCGTGTACCGCGCGCGCCTGATTCCTTGAAGATCACCCTGCTGACGCCCGGCACGGGCCACTTCTATTGTGGGAGTTGCCTGCGTGATAGTGCTCTTGCGAAGGCGCTGCGGGCGCGCGGCCACGATGTGTTCGTGGTGCCGCTCTACCTGCCCTTCGTGCTCGAGGACGACAGTACACCGAAGGTTGCCGAGGAGAGTCCGCGCGTGTTCCTCGGCGGCGTGAACATGTACCTGCAGCAGAAGCTGCCGTGGCTCGGGCGACTGCCGGTCTGGTTGATGGGGCTGCTCGATTCTCCGCGACTGCTGCGCTGGCTCTCGAGCAAGAGCGAGATGACCCAGGCGCGCGAGCTTGGCGCGATGATCGTCTCCACCATGCGCGGCGATCAGGGGCGCCAGCGCGCGGAGGTCGAGCGCCTGGTCCGCTGGCTGGGGGATGCGGAGCGGCCGGACGCACTGTGTCTGTCCAATGGCATGCTGCTGGGGCTCGCGCCGCGCCTGCGCGAGGTGCTCGACATTCCGATCTACTGCACATTGCAGGGTGAGGCTCCGTTTCTGGACACCTTGCGCGAGCCATTCCTGACCGACGCGTGGCAGGCCATGCGCGAGCGCGCGAGCGCCATCAATGGGTTCATCGCGGTCAGTCACTACTACGGCCAGTTGATGGGGGAGCGGCTCGGGGTCCCCTCCGAGCGCTTGCACGTCGTCCACAACGGGATCGAGCTAGATGGTCTCGAACCGGCCGCCGAGGCGAGCTCGACTCCGGTGCTCGGTTACCTGGCGCGAATGTGTGCGGACAAGGGCTTGCACACGTTGATCGATGCCTATTGCGAGCTCAAGAAGAGCCATGCGGATCTACGACTGCGGGTGGTGGGTGTGGTGCTTCCCGAGGACCGGCGCTTCTTGAAGGAGTGCAAGCGCAAGCTCGCGGCGGCAGGCGTGCTCGAGAGTGTGTCATTTCACCCCAATGTGAGTCGTGAAGAGA
>JBLHKW010000075.1:0-23714 GCA_047618565.1 Planctomycetota bacterium | reverse complement strand
CACCGCCCGAGTGCGTCGTCTCGAGCAAGTTCGCGGACTCCAGCTACATCGCTCGGGAACTGGAACCGCTTCCTGCAAGAGCGCCTGGTCGACCACGAGAGCGCGGTGCTCTGGGGCTCCGGATCGAAGGCGACCGGATTCCTCACAACCCTCGGCTGGACGACCCAGGTCCTCGAGCGCGTGGTCGACATCAACCCGGACAAGTGGAATCGCTTCGTCGCGGGAACGGGCCAGCGCATCATCGAGCCGCGCACCCTGACGCAGGAGCGCCCGCAGCACGTCGTGATCATGAACCCGATCTACACGGATGAGATCAGCGCCGACCTCGCGAGCTACGGCTGCACGCCGCAGCTGCACCCGCTGGGCACCTGAGCGCCGCCTGCCGGCGCGTTGAGGCGCTGTTACTCGAGCCCGAAGGGCACGTCGGACTTGTAGCGGTTCAGCACGCACCCGAACACGGGCAGGCCCGCGCGCTCCACGATGTCGGCCGACTCGCGCAGCGCCTTGGTGTGCGCCGAACGCGCACGCACGACGAACACGACGCCATCGACGTGCTCCAGTAACATGCGCGTCTCGACGTCACTTTGGATCGGTGCGGCGTCGAACAGGGTGAAGTCCGCCCCACCGCTGATACTGCCGAGCAGGTCGCACACCTCGCCGGTGGCGAATTCGCCGGGAATGACCGCGCGCGGGCTGCCCGCGGGAATGATCCCCAGGTCGGGACAACTCGCGAGACGTTGCAGGGACTGGTCGAGCGTCGCGCGGTGGTCGAGCACATCCGACAGACCCGGCCCGCGCGGGATCTCGAAGTAGTCGGCCATCCCGGGCCGCTCGAAACGGGTCTCCACGACGCGCACGTCGCGGCGCAGGTTGCGCGCCAGTCCCAGGGCCGTCGCCGCCGTCATGAGCGTCGTACCGGACTCCGCCTGGGTGGACGTGAACAGGATGCGCGGGCGCTCGAAGGTCGCGCGCAGCACGCTCAGCCGGCTCCAGAGCGTGTCGGCCAGGGGCCGTACGCCGGCGAAGGTCTTTTCGAGGTCCAAGCGATGCTTCCTGTCAGGCGTGCGCGGCGGCCCGGCGGCGCGCCAGCTTGCGAATGATCGCGGTCTCGGGAACGACGGCCAGCACGGTCAGACCGAGCTGATTCTCCAGCGTGCGCGCGTAACGGACACGGCGCTCCATGAGCTGGCGCAATACGGCGATCCCCGCACCGGCGGCCAGGCCGCCGAACAGGCCCATCATGACCGTCTTGATGCGCTGCGGGCCGCTCTTGCCGGCGGGCAGCAGCGCGCCCTGGTAGATGCGCAGGTTCGACTCGTCCTCGGCGTCGAGATCGTTCAGGCCGCGCACCTTGTAGTAGACGGTCTTGCGCTGCTCGAGGTCCTGCTCGCCGTCCACGATGCGCTTGGACCAGATGTCGTGCGTCTTCTCGCACTCCCCGGCCAGGTCGAGCTGCTCGCGCAGCTGGCGCAGGTTCTTCTGCTTCTCCTGGATCGCGAGCCCGAGACCGTTGTCCTCGGCCGTGAGCGCATCGACCTTGCGCTTGTACTCGAAGTACTCGGGGTTCGGAACCTTCTCGATGATCGCCCCGCGCAGCTCGATCAGCGGTTCCAGCTGGTCGAGCTGTTCGGTAAGGGCGACGATCTGTCGCTCGATTCTCGCGATCGTGCGCTGACGCTCGTCAAAGACCGCCTCGCCCTTTGCCAGCGAGAGCTGGAGCTGCATGCGCATGCGCTCGCTCAGTACCAGGCTGTGCTCCGGGTTGGGACCGAGCTGAGGTTCCGTGACCCTGTCGCGCAGGGGCGGGATCTCCGCCAGGTATTTCTGGTACTCCTCCAGTTCCCCTCCAACCTGGCTGCGACGACCGACGTCGGTGCTCAAGGCCTTGTTCATGAGGGTGACTTCCTTGCGGAGCTCGGACCTCTCCTCGCCCAGACTCTGGAAGCCGCACAGCTGGCGGTGCTCCCGGTAGGTCTCACGGTCCTCGTTGACCTTGTCGTCGACCTTCAGCATTTCCTGGCGCGCCTTGCCCGCGTGCGTTTCGGCCGAGTACACCTCGCGGTGCCGGTCCACGAAACCCTCGACCAGCGCCTGCGCAAACTCCTGGGCGCGCTCCGGTGAACTGGCCTTGTGTTGCACATCGATCACAAAGGAACCGCCCACAGCAGTGAGCGTGGTGTGCTCCTTGAGCTTGATTCCGGCCAGGCGAATGCACTTCTCGGACTTCTCGTCGGCACAGCCCTCGCCGCCAGCGTTCTTGCCCAGATAGGCCTGGATCGCGTGCAGGGTCTTGATGTGCAGGGCCGTATCGGCGGTGTCGAGCGCCTCCGGATTCGGCTCGGCGAGCACTCGACCGACTCCGATGCGTTGAGCCACGCGCTCGTAGATCTCCGGAGCCTCGAGCAGGATGATCTCGTCGCCGACGCCGATCGACGGCAAGGACGTGGCCTTCAACCCGGCCAGGAACTCCGGATCCAGTCCCTCGCGTTGACCGGCCAGGAAGTGCAGGCGCGCCACCGACGAGTAGATGTTCGGCTTCGCGGCGGCGAAGACCAGGCCGAGTGCCGTTCCAACGAACAGGCAGAAAGCCACGAGGAAGCGGGAGCGGCCCACTCCAAAGAGGACCAGAACCTTCAGATCGAGGGCCGGAGCCGCCTCGTCCTCGAAGGCCTCTACTTCTACCTGGTCAGTCATGGGGTCACCGGTACCGGTATCATGTGCCGGGGACGAAGATCCTCGGGATCGGGATCAGGACGCGCAGGTGGGCGTCGATCCAGTTCGAGACCTTGTCGATCGGCGTGTTCGGTATGAAGATCATGTCGAAGGGCTGCAGCATGAGTGCTCCAGAATCGCCCCAGTAGCGCTCACGCGCATCGAAGGTCCAGGCGCGCTGACGCTTGGCCTCCGGATCCCAGCGCACCAGGATCGTGTTCGCCAGGTAGGCGGTTCGCCAGCGCGGACCACCCGCCAGGGCCAGGGCCTCGGTGAAGTTCATGTGGACGTTGGGGTCGACCACGAAGCTGCCCGCGTCGGCGACCTCGCCCAGCACCGAGAGGGTGCGCGGCGCCCACTTGACGACGTTGACCGAGAGTCGCGGCCTGTCCGTCACCTGCGAGTAGGCCGCGGTCAGCGTTGTCCGCAGCTCCTTCAGGCTCAGACCGAACACATCCATCTCATCGATCGACAGGAAGTTCGCGTACCCGTCCGGAGCGACCATGACCGTGTGGGTCCACTCGGTCAGTTCGCCGGGGGCAAAGGCCACCTGGATCTCGTCCCCGGGCGCCAGGGTGCGGCGCACCGGCAGAAGGGTCTCGTTGATCTCGGCCGCCACCTGCGACACCGGCGGACCGCCGGGTGACGCACACGAAAAGGACACCGTTGCGATGACGGCGCTGCAGCAGAGCTTCGCGTATTTGGACACCATGTTCTATCGGTATGCAGGCCCGCCCCGGTCGCGGGCGTTCGGTCCGTGAGACGTGATTTGAGGATAGCCTACGTGAGCCGCTGGGCAAGCTAGGAGCCCGTTTCGGGCCATGGATCCGGAGCGATCAGTCCCCGTGGCCCACGGCCGCCGGATCGATGGGCCCGCGCACCACATCGCGCAGGCGTCCGTCCGGGCCGATGATCAGCGTGGTCGGGATCGGCAGGCGCAGCAGGTCCAGCATGCCGTCGATCCCATGATCAGGGCCTTCTTCGCCCTCCATGCTGATGAAATAGACAGGATAAGTGGCACCGGCGGCATCCAGGATCCCGCGTGCGTCCGCGCGCGCATCGGGGACGTCCACGCTGATCGAGACGACCGTGCGCTCTGCCTCCCCGTGGATCCGCTCCAGATCGGGCACTTCCTGAACACACGGCCGGCAGTAGCTGGCCCACAGGTTCAGGTACAGGGATCGACCCGCGGCCAGGCCCTCCCAGTTGAGATTGACGGCTTTGCCGTCCGAAGTTTCGAGCCTCACGGAAGGCAAGACCTCCCCAAGATCCCGCTTCAGCCCCTGGGGCAGGGGGTCGTGCAGCTCAAAGGCACTGGCGGCCAGGGTGCTGGCGCTCCCGCTGCCCTCGACCAGGGAGACCGTGCGCGTGCCCGCCAGGGAGCCGAAACTCTCCTCGCTGCCCCCGGGCCAGATGACGCGCACCTCGGCCTGCTCGGATGCCCCGAGACCGAAGATGAGCTCCGGACTCTGGCACGAGGCGAAGCCCGAGCCACGTGACATCAGCTGGGCCACCGCGCCGCGCGGACCGTCGACGATGACGAGCGCTCCGATGGCCTCGTACTGCGAGCTCGTCGCGCGCAACCGGACCTTCAGGAAGCCCTGGCCCGCGGTCTCGTTACGGTAAAGGCTGTGGCGTTCGCGCTGGAGATTGTGGACGAACAGGTCCAGGTCCCCGTCGTCATCGAAGTCGACCGTGAGCAGACCGCGGCCGTCGAGGGGCGAGTCCGCACCACACAGGTCCGACATGTCCTCGAACGATCCGTCGCCACCGCCGAGGAAGAGCTTGCTGCGCTCGTTGCCGTTGAAGGAGAGACCCTGGCGGTACATCTCCTTGGCCCACGGATGCATTTCCGGCCCATCGTCCGCGGCGTCTCCCGCCTCATGTTCGCTGTGGTCGTGGGAGTCCTCGGGCTCGCCGATTCCCAATGTCGACGCCACCACGTGGCGCCAGTAGGCGCTTCAGGTGTCCTGGGGCAGGTCGCCCGTGACGAAGCCGTTCACGCAGAAGATGTCGAGCGCTCCGTCCAGGTCCAGGTCGGCCAGCGCGCTGGACCAGACCCAGCCCGCGTTCGCGCCGCCGTAGCCGCGCGGCGCACGCTCGAAGCCGCCGGACTCCGTCCCGAAGAACAGCGCGTTGCCGGAGGCCAGGTTCAGCAGGTCGTCGGCCACGCGCTCCTCGCCACCACGGCGCACGCGCTTGAGGACACGTTCGCCGGTCACGGACGTGGGCCCGGCCACGAACAGGTCGAGGCGCCCGTCGTTGTTCATGTCAGCCCAGGAGACCGCCATGCTGTTTCCGCGCTCGGCCACGCCGAGCTTGCCCGCCACATCCATGAAGGTGCCGTCGCCCAGGTTGCGGTAGAGCCGGTTCGAACCAAAATTGTTCGCCACGTACAGGTCGATGTGCCCGTCCCCGTCGTAGTCCGCAGCGGCCGCCTGATAGCTCCAGCGCCAGTCATCCAGTCCGGCGGACTTGGTCACATCTTCGAAATGCTCGCCGTCCACGTTACGCAGCAGCCGATTCGGGCTCCCGTTGGTGGATTCGATCCAGCTGTTGTTGCGCGCCACCTCCATGCGGCCGTAGCCGCACATGAACAGGTCGACGAAGCCGTCACCGTCGTGGTCGAAGGCCGTCAGCGAGTAGGCCACCTGGGCCACGTCGAGCCCGGACCCGAGGGTGATGTCCTCGAAATGACCCGCGCCGTCGTTGCGGTACAGGTGCGCGGTGTCGCCGACCAGCTCGCGCGCGGTACCCAGCGCGCCGACATGACCGACGACGAGGTCCTGATCCCCGTCGTTGTCCACGTCGAAGAACAGCGCGCCAGTGCCGCCCCCATTGCCGAGCACGCCGCTGGCTTCGGCGACCTCGTCGAAGCTCCCGTCGCCCCGATTGCGGTAGAGGAAGTTGCGCTCCGAGCTCGGCACGAAGATATCGTAGCGCCCGTCGCCATCGAAGTCGCCCGAGGCCACGCCGTTCCAGGCGTCGTTGTCGTTCCCAGGCTGGCCGTACCGGATCCCTTCGTGGGAGATCCCGGTGGCGCGCGAGACGTCCACAAAGAGCGGGTCGCGCTTGCGCGAGCTCGTCAACTCGAGCACATCGAGCAGGGAGAAGCGCCAGCCCTGCTGGACGTTCTCCACGCGCGCGACGAAGCGTGCATCGACGTCGGCACGCCCGCCCGAGGCGGTCATGCCCGTGAGCCGTACGTGCAGGTGAACCTTGCCCCAGCGCACCACGTCGCCGGACTGAAACTCGGCCTGGGTCACGCGCCACTCCGATTGCAGGACGCGCCTCCAGGAGCCAATACGGCGATCGAGCCCGGCCAGGAACCCGGCGCCGTCGACGAAGGCGAAGTCCTCGGGCTCGTAGCGCTGGCGCACTGCGTCGAGCGGCAGGCGCACCTGATCCACCGGCGCCGTGCCGAAGGCATCCCGCCCCAGGAAGTCACCGCGGAACCAGGCCGCTGCTCCCGCCAGGTCGCGAATGGCGATCTTCTCCGCGAGGGCGTGCACCCAGTCCTGAACCGAGACGGTCAGGATCTCGGACGGCTTGAGCAGCACGATCGGGTCATCGGGATCGAGGATCTCGATCTCCGGCAGGGCGGAGTCTTCCGCGACGGCCGCCATGGCAGCGACCGCGTCGATGGGTGCGCTCGGCGCCGGATCCAGCCTGACCTCGGCTGCCTCGACCACTCCCTCCGTACCCTCGCCACCGCAGGCGACGAGGAGCAGGCAAAGGAGCGACCAGGGGGCTCGGATCATCTTGGAGTGAATCTTGGGAGGCCCGGCCCGGGGCCGAGGGGAAGCAATGGCGAGGCGGTCTCGGGTGCCGGACGGGTGGTCCGGTGGCGAGGGGTGCGAGGGCTGCGAGACCTCCTGCAGCTTAGCTCCACCAGCTCCCGAGGCGCGGAATAAACTCGGCGCGTAACCGGATCCGTTGCCCGGCCGACGCCTACAGAAGTCCGAGCAACGCCACCTGACCCAGGCCGATGAGAAAACCCAGGACCCCACCCAGAACCTCGATCGCGCGCAGCTCGCGCTCGGAGACCTCCAGGACGAGTTCTTCGAGTCGCTCGATCGGGAAGGCGGAAACTTTTTCCGCCACGAGGGCCTCGATGTCGAACCCCTCCTCCAGCGCCCGCGCGAGCTCGTCCGCGAGGGCGTCACTGTTGCTGGCCAGACTGTGGATGAGCCCCTGCTTGAGGTCGCCAATGCGCTCGTCGGTGAGAAAGTTGCCGACCAGAGGAATCTTGCGCAGCTCCCCGAGCTTCGAGCTGAGGGCCTCGTCCAGCCCGTTGCCGATGAGCCCCTCCATATCCATGGTGGAGAGCCCCCGGACGATATCGTCGTGGTCGATCAGGTGCTTTCCGACCACGCGGCCGATGCTGGCGGCCAGCTCCTTCTGGCGCTTGCCCATCAGGCCCTGCACCGTGACCCCGAAGACCTTCACAGGCTCGATCGGCCGAAATATCATCTTCACGGCCAGACGATTCGTGATGTACCCGATCAAGGCCCCCAGAAGAGGTACGGCGATCCAGGTTCCAAGCCCGATAGATACTTCGGTAGGCAGCATCAGGGGACTATAGGGCCGGAGATAGCGCGACGCGAGCCGCGCCCGCCTCGGGTTGCAGATCCCCTCGCCCCCCCCTGACTCTCACCATGGCGCCCCCCCCCATAGCGTTCGTCGCCGGAGCCACCGGATACGTGGGTCGCACCCTCGTGCAAGATCTGCTGGATCGGGGCATCACGACCGTCGCCCACGTTAGGCCGGACTCCGCCGAGATCCAGGAGTGGTGTGCCACGTTCGGCGAAGCGGGCGCCAGGCCGGACTGGACCGCCTGGGACCTGGGCGCTCTCACCGACACCCTGCGCAAGTTGCGCCCGACGCACGTCTTCGCCCTGGTCGGCACCACCCGTGCACGCATTCAGAATGACCCGCAGGGGCTCGAGAGCTACGACACGGTCGATTACGGCCTGACACACATTTTGATCCAGGCCTGCATGGCGGCCGGGTGTTCGCCGCGCTTTGTCTACCTCTCGGCCGCCGGCACCGGGGCCGACGCGCCCGGGCCCTACCTGAAGGCGCGCTGGTCCGTCGAGGAAGCGTTGGGCGCCAGCCGGCTACCGTTCACGGCCATCCGCTCTTCCTGGATCATCGGATCGGACCGGGACGACCCGCGCATCTGGCAGGAGCGCGCCGCGAAGGTACTCGACGGCCTGCTCACCGCCGCGGGCGCCGTCGGTGGGAAACGCCTCCAGGAGCGTTACCGCTCCACGACCGTGGACGAGCTCGTCGATGGCATGGTGCACGCCGCCTTCAACTACACGACCATCTGCCGGGTACTCGAGGCGGACGAGGTACGCTACGAGGGCGCGAACGAGCGCGAGCACAACTTCCCGGAGTCCCAGCGCGACACGGATCGATACTGACCGGCCACGAGCGAGCAACACTCCCCGATGACGAGCCGAGACGCGCACCCCACGAGCGATCACGGCGCGCACACCCTACGGGTATGGCGCGGAGCGATCGTTGGCCAGGACGGCGACGACGTGTTCGTCGAGCTGGGACCGCGCATGCAGGGTGTGATCTCGCTGCGCGCCTTCGAGGATGCGCCCGAGATCGGCGACTGCCACGACTTCACCCTGCGCGGACAGGAGGACCAGCTCTGGGTGCTCGCGCGCGTGGGCACGAAGAGCATGCGCTCGTGGGAGGATCTCGAGGTCGGAAGCCTGGTAGCCGCGCGCGCCCTGCGCAGCACGCGCGACGGACTGCAACTGAAGATCGGGCCGTTGCACGCCTTCATGCCGCGCTCCCACACCGGGGCCGCGCGCGGAGAGGCGATCGAACCGCTCGTGGGCAAGACGCTGACCTGCGAGGTGCTCGAGGTGGACCCGGAGCGCCAGCGCGTGCTGCTCTCGCGGCGCCTGGTGCTGAAACGTGAACGCGAACAGGGCGCCGAGGGCGGGACCCTGCGGCCCGGCCAGGTAATCCAAGGCAGCGTGAGCCGCATCGAGGACTACGGCGCCTTCGTGCGCTTCGGCCGCGGTCACGAGGGTCTGGTGCACGTCTCGAACATCTCCACGGAACGCATCGCCCACCCCGCCGACGTGCTGCGCGTCGGACAGAGCGTCGAAGCGCGAGTGCTCTACATCAAGCGCAGCGGCAAACGCATCGCCCTGGGCATCAAGCAGATGCAAGAGAGCCCCTGGGCGCGCCTGGAAAAGGAACTGCACGAGGATCAGATCGTGCAGGGCACCGTGACGCGCTTCCTGGACTTCGGAGTGCTGGTCACGATCCGGCCCGGAGTCGAGGGCCTGCTACACGAACGCGAGAGCGGCCTCGCCGGCAAGCGCCTGCGCGACGTACTGCGCAAGGGCAGCCAGCTATCCGTTCGCGTCTGCGACCTGGATTGCGAAGAGGAGCGTCTCTCGCTCTCACTGCTGCACCGCGACGGCGCGCGCATCAGAACGAACGAGGCTGCTGACGCCAGCTCGTTCCACGACTGGGAAGGCGAACACGAGGACACCGAAGGCAGCGGCACCAACCTCGGGCAATTGCTTCGCCGCGCACTCGAGCAGTGAGCACGCGACGGATCGGTTCCGTTCAGCGGGAGAACGCCGTCACGGATCAGTGAACGTACGGAGCCAGTGCAAAATCCGACGGGCATCGGCCGATATGGCCGATGCCCGTCGGCTTTTGCACTGGCTCCGTACGTTCGCCTCATGAGATCGGCGGGCCGGGCTCGTCGAACAGGTAGCGAATGGCTACGGATTGGAACTGCGTCGGCTTACGAACGCCGTCACGGAATGAAGGTCGCTTGCAGTCCGTCGGTAAGGTTGAAGCCCGCGCCGCCACCCATGCCGTCCCGATACCAGACCTGGAACTGCCAGGTGTCTCCCGGATGGATGGATTTCGGCCCGAAGCCCACGGGCGATGTCGTGAAGTCGAGAGCGCGTGAGGTGGTACCGCTCGAGGTCGCGTGCACGACCGGGTACAGCCTCTGCACCACACCACCGACACAGCGCAGGCCGTTCCCGAAGGCGAACTGCACCGCGGTCGACCCGTAGAACGCGACCAGGGGCACGCCCGGCGGCATGCCCTCGGCCGCGACCACGAAGTCGTTGTTGGAGACGCTGGTGGTCCCCGAGTAGCTCATGCTGGCACCTGCTCCGACCGAGTTCGGCGCGGCGACACAGTAGTTCACCGGGATCGAAGCAGCGACCACGTCCAGGCCGTCCTCCACCCCGGGTTGCGCGGCGTAAAGCACTCCAAAGGGCTTCGCGAGCACCATGTCCGACGGCGAGCCGCTGAGCGCCGTCGTTCCCACGAGCATCGACGCGGAGCCCTCGGCTCGGATGAGCCCCAATTCCCCGTCGGTCATCGTCACCCACAGATCGGATCCGTCGAGCACGCTGCTGCGCGGACTGCTGCCGAGCGCAACCTCGGCAACACAGGCCAGGGAACCTGTATCGACCACGTGCACGGCCGCGGAGCCGAAGTCCCAGCTGCCCACGTAGGCGTAGCTGTCGGTGTCATCGACATCCACCTGCAATGGCGAGCCTATGCCGTCCACGATCCCGAGCACGGACGCGGATCCGCCGGAGAGCTGCAGCACGTGCAGATTGTCGGAGAAGGCATTCGTGACGTAGGCGCGATCTCCCGCGGGTGAGAAGGCCACGCGCAACGGAAAACTCCCGACCGAAACACGCTGGATGACAGAGCGTGACGCCGTGTCCACCAGCAACAGCTCGTCGTCAAAGCTGATGCATACGGCCAGGGTGCTGCCGTCGTCCGAGAGCGCCATGCCACTGAATACGTTGTACGTGTAGAAGGCCGCGCCCATCTGGCCCGCGGGCAGGCTCGATGAGTTGGCCGGCGTGTTCAGGTCCAGGAACCAGAGCTGGTCCGTTCCCGCGACCGTCGTGACGTAGGCCATGGAACCGTCCGGGGCGATCTCGACCTCGGCCGGTCGCAGCGGAACCTGAAACGTGTGCTCGACCGTGTCCGTGGTCAGATCGATCAGCGTGACCGTGTCCGCATCCCCGTTGGTGACGACCGCGCGCGTTCCATCCAGACTGATCGCGGCCTCCAGGGAGCGACGCCCCGTGGGAATGTAGGCGCGCACCGTGCCGGTCGCGACGTCGATGACGGCCACGTTGTCCGAGGTGTTGTTCACCACCAGCAGGGTGCTGCCATCCGGAGAGACGCACAGCGAACGCGGCGCATCCGCCTCGGCGCTCTGGCCCGCGACGACGGCTTCCAGAAAGGCGCCCCCGGGACCGTCGATGTCGTAGAAGTGCAGGTCCTCGCTCAACCGGTTGCCCAGGCCTACGGCGCTGTTGTCTACCGGTGATACGGCCAGCTCGAAGGTGCCGCGCGTTGAGAAGGTCGCGACCACGGAGCGCGTCGCAATTTCGATCAGGGGCCCGCTGACGCTGCCCACGAACGCATACAGGCCATCGTGGGAGAGCTCGATGTCGCCCACCGCGCCCGTCGCCAGGGTGGCGCTGGTCAGACCGCTGACGAGGTCCACGAAGTGAACCACGCCTTCGCCGCCAACGATCGCGTGCGTGCCGTCGGGAGTGATCCGGATGCAGCGCGCGGGCAGGTCGCCGCTGGTCGTGAAAGCCCCTGCAACCGTCATGGCCATCAGATCGATCAGCGTCACCTGACGCGAGTCGGAGCCATGCTCGATGACCGCGAACAACCCATCGGCACTGATGGCCACGTCTCCGGGGACGTCGGCCACGACCAGGTCGGCCAGCACGCCACCACTCGCCACGTCGTACACGCGCACGCGCGAGCCCGGTCGATCCGCGAGCACCAGGCGCGTGCCATCGGGACTCAGCTCGAAGTCCGTGAACAGGTTTCCGAAGATGGCGGACTCCGGGCTGTAGAAGAAACCGAGCGCACCCTGGGGTCCGGTCGGGAAGGTACGCGTCTCCGTGAAGCTCTGGAGATCCACCACGGAGACCGAGGAGGTGACCGCATCGTTGATCAAGGCCACGAGCACGAAGCGGCTGTCGGGAAGTACCTGAAGCGCGAAGGGCTGCTCGCCTGTCAGGGGCACGGTCGCGACGACCGCGTGCAGGGCCATGTCGATGACCGACAGACTGTGGTCCAGCACGTTGGGCACGAGCGCGTAGCGGTTGTCCGGCGTGACGGCGACGGCCACGGGGAAGTCGCCGACGGGCACCGTGAAGGTCGGGCGGCGCGTGAGCGCGTCGTGGAAGGTCAGGTTGTCCGTATCGCGCTGGACCGTGAGGACCTCACTGCCGTCCATCGAGAAGGCCAGCTCGCGCGGCATGTCACCTTCGGGCGCCTGGTTGACGCAGAGGAAACCCGCCGTCGAGGGCAGGCGCTGGGCCGCCGGGCCTGTCGACGCAGCGGCGCAACCGGAGTCCACGCACACCCGTCGCGGCTCGTCGAAGAGATGATTTTGGGTCTCCAGGGCTCCGTCGAGGGAGGTGGAGAGGGACGAAACATAAAGCGGGACCGAACCGGTGTCAGCAGACAGTCCGGCCAGGAGAAGAGTCAAGCTGCGGATCATGAAGAGGAGGACGGGCTCGAAGCCGATGCAAACAACAGGACAAAAAAGAGCGAGCGAGCGAGCCTGGCCTCATCTTAGCGACCTCTCGAAAACTCGCTCGCCCGACGCCCGATTCGCACAACCCTATACATGGAAAGCAGATAGATTCCCGGCCTGGGGGCCAGGCGATCGGGTACGGTGGCATCCATGACCCGTCGAGAAGCGCCCAAGTCCTCCCCCGGCCTGCGTTTCCTGATCGAAATCGGCCCGCTGGTGGCCTTTTTCATCACGAACAGCCGCGCGGACCTCTTCTGGGCCACGGGCGTCTTCATGGTGGCGATCACGCTCTCGTTGATCGCATCGCGCGTGCTCGAGAAGCGCTGGCCGGTGATGCCGCTATTCACCGGAATCTTCGTGCTCGTACTCGGAGGTCTGACGCTCGCGCTGCACGACGAGACCTTCATCAAGCTCAAGCCGACGATCGTCAACGTCCTGTTCGCGGGGATCCTCTTCGCCGGCCTGGCACGCGGTCGATCGCTCCTGAGAGTCGCGTTCGGGACAGCATTCGACCTCGACGATGAGGGCTGGCGCCTGCTTACCCTGCGCTGGGCGTTCTTCTTCCTCGTCCTCGCAGGCCTGAACGAAGTCGTCTGGCGCAGCGTTTCGACGGACGCCTGGGTGAAGTTCAAGGTCTTCGGCGTCATGCCGATCACCTTCGCATTCATGATCTCGCAGATGGGCCTGCTCAAGCGCCACGGGCCACAGGAAGAGGCAGCGCCGGATGAGGCGAGCGACCCGGCGCAGCCTGCCGACAACACGGACCCACGATGAACCCCCACGACACACCGCTCTCCAAGGGCTCCCTTGCGAGCATCAAGGGCCTGAGCCAGCTACTGAAAGCACAGGGCCTCAGCTCGACCATCAGCGGTCCTCCGGGCGGCGATCCGAACGCCTGAGGCACCCAATTCGGGCTCGCGGTCGCGGGCTCAGACGTGCAGCAGGCTGAGAAAATAGTCGAAGAACATTGGAAGCAGGGCTTGGATGAGACGGCCCGGCAGGCCACAGATGCGGTCGTCGATCTCGACGCCGATTCGTCAAACTGCCCGGCGTGCACGGATCCGATCCCGCGTGGTCAGGGCCGCTGCCCGTCCTGCGGACTGCGCCTCTTCTAGCCCGACCGCCCCACCCTGCCAGCCGACGTGACTCCATTCTCCTCCCCCGCCGTCGAGGTATTCCGTGCGTCCACCAAGAAGGCCTGCATGGAGCGTGCGCTCGTGCTGCAATCCCTCGGGATACCGTTCCAGGTCCAGCAGATGGGCGCGGGCTGCCACCTGATCGTGCCCGCCGAGCGCGCTGAGGCGGCGCTCGCGGAACTCTCCAATTACGAGACCGAGAATGTCGGCTGGCCGCCGCACTACGACGCGCCGCCGCTGCTCTCCAAGGGCAAGCTCGGCGCCGGACTCTACGCTGCGCTGATCGTGGCCATGTTCCCTGTCGGCAGACAGGGCCTGCTGGGCCACAACTTCTGGGATGCGGGCAAGATGCAGGCCGGTGCCGTGCTCGACGGCGAGTGGTGGCGCACCGTCACGGCGCTCACCCTGCACGGTGGCCTGTCGCACCTGATCGGCAACGCGGTCTTCGGGGTAGGTTTCGCGCTCCTGGCCGCGCATTCCCTGGGCGGAGGCCTGACCTGGCTCGGCTTCGTCCTGGCCGGCGGACTCGGAAATCTGGTCAACGCCTGGCTCCAGGGCGCGGCTCACACCTCGATAGGAGCCTCTACCGGCGTCTTCGGTGTGCTCGGAATGCTCGCCGCCTACGAGTGGTTCCGGCGACACACGCTGTACTATCCGCCCATGCGCCGCTTCGCCCCGATCATCGGGGGCATCGCCCTGTTCGGATTCCTCGGCGTGGGCGGCGCGGACTCCAATACGGATGTGATCGCACACGTGACAGGCCTCGGCTGTGGAGGCGCGCTCGGCGCACTCGCCGCGGCCTACCGCGCGCCGGCCCGGCTCGGAACCAGCGGGCAACGCGTGGCCGCAGCGCTCGGCGCGGCGCTGCTCGTCATCGCCTGGGCTCTGGCCCTGACATCGGTCCCGTCGTGACATCCACCACGACCCAAAGGGCCAGCACCGATCGGGTGAGCTTCGAGAACAGTCGCGGCCTGTCCCTGGTAGGCCTGCTCGAGCGACCGGCGCAGGCGCCGCGCTTCTTCGCGCTGGTCGCGCACTGCTTCACCTGCACGAAGGACTTTCCGGCCGTCGCGCGCATCAGCCGCGCCCTGGCTCAGGTCGGGATCGCGGTGCTGCGTTTCGACATGACCGGCCTGGGCGCCAGCGCCGGGGACTTCTCCAGCAGCAACTTCTCGACCGCCATCGACGACCTGCAGAGTGCCGCGGCATTCCTGGCCCGGCATGAAACGGCCCCCACGCTGCTGATCGGTCATAGCTGGGGTGGAGCGACCTGCCTGGCCACCGCACAGCAGCTTCCGGGGGTGAGCGCCATCGCGACGATCGCTGCGCCCAGCGACCCGGCACACGTGCTCGAACACTTCCCGCGCGAGGTCGAGCGTGCGCTGGAGGTAGGCGCGGCACCGATCGCCATCGCCGGCCGCAGCTACGAACTCACACGCCAGTTCATCGAGGACGTGCGCAGCCACGACCACACGGCCACCCTGCGCAGCCTGAACCGACCGCTCCTGATCCTGCACTCGCCCAGCGACAGCACCGTCGACATTGCGCACGCGCAGCGCATCTACGAGACGGTGCGCGGGACACGCAGCTTCATCGCGCTACCCAACGCGGACCACGTACTGAGCGAGCGCCGACACACGGACTACACGGCCACGATGATCGACGCCTGGTTCAAGGGCTACTGCTGAGCCGACTCAGCCGCCGACGCGAATGAACTCGCCGCCGGAGAGTTCGGCCAGCGCCTCGAGGGTTCCATCACCGGCCGTACCGATCAGGACGCAGTGGAAGACGACGCGCGCTTCCGCCTGGATGCGCTGGAGCAACGGGGCGACCCAGTGGCGTCCCTCGGCCGTCTCGCCGTCACACAGCACGACGATGGTGTCCGCATCGAAGCGCTCCACATCAAACTGACCTGCCAGGTCCATGCGCAGGGCCAGCTCGATCGCTGGCCGCAGCTCGGTTCCAAGGTCGGGGACGCGCAGCAACAGCTCGGCACGGGCCCGCTCGAGGGTATCGGTCGTCGCGGCCACGAGCTGTGCCGACGAACGCACCGTCTGGCTGTTGAACAGGATCACGTTGAAACGTGTGCGCTCACCCGAGGCCTGCAGGAACTGCATCATCTGCTCGATGGCCTCCTGATAGCGCGAGTGCTCGCTGGTTCCCCATTCCGTCTGCATGCTGCCCGAGAGGTCGATGACGAAGGTCACGCGGTCCGATACCGGGCGCAGGCCGAAGAACGAGGCGCTCGTGCGCGGGACGTCCGGGTCCAGGTCGCGCTTCAGGGGCGTCCGGCCCTGGCGCACCGCGATCCACCAGGTGCGCCAGCGGCGAGGGAAGGGCCCGATGTCAGTGCCCGAGATGTCCTGCAGCTCGTGCAGGATCTCGTACTGCATGCGTTTCGACCCGCCCCCGAACTCGAGGCGCCGATTCCAAGCCGCAAGGGCATCGAGCAGCAGCGGGATGCCCACCGTGCCGTCGAGCCCGCCCGCCAGCTCGATGCCGCGCGAAGCGATGCGCCAGTCCGGTGAGATCAACATGTAGGCCAGGCGCCGCTCGAGCAGGCGCGTGGCACGGATGCCGAGCGGGTAGTCGGTATCGCGTACGCGTTCCAGCAGCAGGTTGAACGGGTGTGGAGCACCACCGCGCTTGTCAAAGGTGCGCCCGACACAACCTACCAGGAAGAGATCGATGGCCTCGTCGTGCCAGGCCGGCATCTCCCGCAGTGCCTCGGCGCGCAACGGATCGTCCAGGTCGCGGGCCACGGTCAGGATCGCGAGCTTGCCCGCGTCCGCGCGCCGGTCCATGAGCAGGCGCAGTGCCGTGCGGCGCCGCGCCGGGTCGTGCCGCTCCCTGCGCAGGACCACCTCTTCGCCGAGCCAGTCGAGCCAGGCCTGCGCGGCGCCCTGGCTCAGGATCCGGTCGAGCGCATCGTAGCCGGCCGCGCGCAGTCGACCGGCGCGGGTCACGGGCCGCAGGTCACCCGGCGACGGCGGTCCATCGAGCTCCCAGTGCGCCAGGTCGAGCAGCGCCACCGCCGCGGCCGCGTCGACCGCTGGTTTGCCAGCGAGAGCCTGTGCCACCGCCCCGTCGAGCAAGGACTCGAGCCGCGGCATGCCCCCGCCCTCAGCCTCACCGTCAAGGCGCAGGAGTTCGACGAAGCGGGTGAGGTGCGGCGTCTCCTGGACCTGCGGCAAATCCTGGGTTGGAGCCGCGTATCGAGGCGCCGAGAATGCCGGGACCCCGGTCAGGAGCGCCATGGCGAGCCGCAACCCTGCGCTGCGGCCACTGGATAACCCGATCATATGTTCGTCTCCATGGCGCTGACCGGATCGCCAGGCCCCCGTTGTGGGCCCACGAACTCCGCATCAACCGTTATAACTAGGAGACCGGCTGCGGTTTCGAGCCATCCTCCTTTTGGCTCGGGACAACGAACCGCCCTCCCCCATGCGCATGCTCAACCCGTTCCGTTACATCAGCGCTGCGTTCTGCGCCCTTGCCCTGGCAGCGACCGCCACGGCCCAGGTCGCCGCACCGTATTGCTTCGGCACCAGCTGCCCCTGTGGCAACGACGACGACCTCGCGGGCTGCGGAAATTCCGGGCTCGACGGAGACCCGGCAACAGGCGCGCTGCTGGAGGGTTTCGGTTCCGCAGACGTCCTGCGCGATGACCTCGTGCTGCGCGTCAGCGGCGTCAAGCCCGGTGCCTTCGGCCTGATCTTCATGGGTGCCGCGGCGATACAAGTGCCGTTCGGTGACGGACAGCGCTGCGTCGGCGCCGGCGGAGTGGGCACCTTCCGTTTTCCAGCGCGACAGACCACTGTGGACGGCGCCTACCTGGAACACGGGCTGGTCGCGCGCTCGCAGGGCTTCGCCGCGGGCGCGATCCGCGCGGGCTCGACCTGGTACTTCCAGGGCTGGTTCCGGGACAGCCAGGGGCCCTGTGGAAGCGGCTTCAACCTGAGCAACGGACTGCCTGTCACCTTCGGCCTGCAGGGCAGCGACGGGCCGGTCGAGGTCCAGCTCGCCGGACGACCGCTCGCCACCTATCCCTTCTTCGAGTATTCCCGCGCGTTCAACCAGGGCAGCGACCTGTACGTCTCGCTGGACCCCGCGCAACACCCGGCCCTGGCGAACACGTCCACGGAGCTCTACGTGGTGGCCGCCAAGACGGACGTCGAGTGGCAACAGGACGCGCGCCTGATCGACGTGCGCGGCAGCTCACAGGCCCTGAACATCGGGGCCCCCGGCGTACAGGCGAACAGCTTCCTGATCGATGCGGGCACGCTCAACGGAACCGAGGGAACCGGCGTCGGCATCGGCTACGACCTGGTGCTCGACGTGGACCGCGACGGTGAGCTCGGAGCCGGGGACCTGGTCGACGGTCTCTCGGTCGAGGCCGGCGCCTACGTCGTACGCGACGTGACGCTGCCCGGCCCCCACGCGGTCTCTCAGATCATGTACAGCGGTGGCAGCTTCCTGCAGCAGACGACGTACTTCCCCACGGACGTCGCGTCCATGGACAAGCTGCCGCTGGTCGTGGTGAGCCACGGCAACGGCCATGACTACCGCTGGTACGACCACATCGGTTTCCACATGGCCTCCTATGGCTACGTGGTGATGAGCCACCGCAACAACACGGTGCCCGGATCGCATGCTGCAGCGACCACGACGATCACGAACACGGAGTACTTCCTGCGCAGCCTGCCCGTGATCGAGGGCGGAGCGCTGCTGGGCCACGTCGATTCGCATCGCATCACCTGGATCGGTCACAGTCGCGGCGCCGACGGGGTCGTGCGCGCCTACCACCGCATGTTCACGGGCAACGCCGTACCGACCGGGTTCGACGTGGACGACATCGTGCTCATCAGCAGCATCGCGCCGGTGGACTTCGGGGGTCCCCAGGCCAGCAACCCACACGGCGCGAACTTCCACCTGTGGACGGGAAGCGCGGATGCCGACGTCAATGGCGGCCCCAACTCCGACGCCGTCCAGACCTTCCACCTGCTGGACCGCGCGACGGGCACGCGCCTGGCGACGACCCTGCACGGCGCGGGTCACGGCGTCTTCCACGACGGTGGTGGCAGCTTTGTTGCGAACGGCCCCTGCCTGAACGGGCGCGTCCGTGTTCACAACATGATGCGCGGCTACCTGGTGCCGCTGCTCGCGCACTTCGTCCGCGATGACATCCCGTCAAAGGACTTCCTCTGGCGCCAGTGGGAAGGCTTCAGCCCGATTGGATCGCCAGCCGCTCACGATTGTGTCTCCGTCCAGCTGGAGTACGTCGACGGACCGCAGAACGGCAACTTCGTGATCGATGACTTCCAGTCCGAGAGCGGGCCCGATGTGTCGAGCAGCGGAGGCAGCGTCACCTTCACGGTCCAGAACGTGGTCGAGGGCCTGCTCAACGACGCGAACACCAGCTTCAGCCACGACCTCGACGACGCCATGAATGGCATGACCCGCGCGCGCGCGAACGACACGACGCGCGGGGTCGTCTTCGACTGGGATGCACCGAGCTATTACGAGCTGAGCCTGCCGCCGGCCGAGCGCGACCTGCGCGCAGGTGCCTACCTCTCACTCAAGGCCTGCCAGGCCGCGCGCCACCCGAATACGGAGGCGGAGCTCGGCGACCTGACCTTCACGGTCACCCTGCGCGATGCCCTCGGGCGTACCAGCTCGATATCGATCGGGGCGACCGGCGGCGGCGTCGAGGAGCCCTACCAGCGCACGGGCGCCGGCACGGGTGCGGGCTGGGCCAACGAGTTCGAGACCCAGCGCATCCGGCTCACGGATTTCCTGTCGGACGGCGTGCAGCTCGACCTAGGCCACATCAAAGCCGTGCGCCTGGAATTCGGTGGAGCCAGCGGATCGAGCGTCGGACGCATCGGGATCGACGACATCGAAATCACGAAGGACTGATCCATGGGCTCACGCATCTTTCCCGCCTCGGTCGCACTGATCGTCCTGCTGGCAGGCGCAACGGCGGCCTGGCGCCAGAGCGGTCCCAACGCGGGCCCGCCGCCAGCACCGGTCGAGATCTCGTCCGCATTCGACCTCATCATGGCCCAGCCCTTCCAGGTAGACGAGGCCTTCGTCCACACCTGGCGTGCGGAAGCCGCGCTGGTCCAGGCGGGCTACTTGCTCGTCCTCGATGTGGATCCGACCTACGTGCGCCCGCGCCAGGGACTGGAGCCGGTGCTGTACGTGGGCACCCAGACCGCGGAACGGGTCAATACCGGCTTCCCGTCCGGCCGCGTCGTCGCCCTTGTCCCGGCGCCGCTCGATGGCCAGGGTCTGCCCGACCTCGACCTGGAGAACGCACGCATCTGGTTTGGCTCACCGGCACTGCCGGAGCGCATCGACATGGCCCGCATCGAGCTCGAGCATGCACGCGCATCGGATGCGGGCGTCGAGCCCCTGGCGAGTGCACGGGTGCGCTCCGCGATCCGCCGCGGAGCGACCCAGCCCGGTGCGCTCACGCATTTCGCGGACCGCACGGCACTGGAACGCTACGCCGCACAGCAGATCCTCGTGTTCGCTCCCGATGAGGCCGAGCTGGCGCGTGGTATCCTCGCTCCGCTCGTGCGCTAGCCCGGGTCATGAATAATCCGGGCTAGCCCGCAACGATCTGCGTGCGCACGGAGAGGCACGTCGGGCCGGCTTCGGCCTTCTCGAACTCGGACAGATCGACCGTCACAACCTCGAAGTCGCGCGCGCGCAGGCGCTCGGCGGTGCGCGCATGGGTGGCGGATATGAGCAGTCGACCGTCCAGGGCGACGACGTTGGCCCCAAAGGGCTCGCGCGCATCGACCGACACGATCTTGAGCCCCGCTGTGCGATGCAGATCGACCCAGTCCGGGTTGGCGACCAGGGTATCGCGGCCGAGATAGGTGCATCCGGTCTTGAGATGCAGGCAGCCCTCGACCGTGGCCGCCTTGATCCGGTAGCCGTAGGGCAAGCACAGGTGCGCCAGCTGCTTCAGCCCGGCGTGGTTGGTGCGCGTGGACTGGCCCACCAGCAAGACCCCGTCGACCTCGAGCACGTCGCCCCCTTCGAGCCTCGCCGAGCCCTCGATGCGCTCGACCGGAAGGTCCATCAACTGCGGCTGGCTGCTCAGCATGGCCTCGGAGGCCGCGACCTCGGCGCGCCGGGAATCCGCGGCCGGCCGCGTGAGGATCGCGACGCCGTCGAGCAACAACAGCGGGTCCTCAACGAAGACCGCGTCCGGGTGACCCGCAAGGGGATCCAGCACGACCACATCGAAACCGATCTGCTGCAGGGCCTCGCGATAGGCCGCGTGTTGATCCTGCGCCCGTGCGAGGTCGATGCCCTGGCGTTCGATGAAGGTGCGTTCGCCGAGCTCGAGATCCGATCCCGGCAGGCGCGTCAGTGCCAGATGCGGCATGTGACCTCAGGAGCGTCCGGCCGCATCCAGGAGCTTGTCGATCGAACCCGACGACATGGCGTGGTAGCGCGGACGGGCGACCTCGTAGATCGCGCGCGCGCGCTTCAGACCGGCCTCGGTCTTCGCGAGCTCCCCGTAGAGCGGCGTCAGGAATTTCCGTCGACCGACCGTCGTCAGGAACTCCTCGAGGCGCGCGTCCGCGCCGCTGTACCCATGCTTGATCGACAAGCGCAACCAGATGCACAGGATCTCGCTGTTTCCGGTGCGGGTGAAGTCGAAGGCCGTGTCGAGGCCCTGCATGCTCTGCGCGTCGAGATCCGCGGGCAGTGACTGCAGGAAGTGCACCCACTGCTGGGTCACCCAGCCGTCCGTATCGAGTTCGGTTGTCGGGTCGGCCTGCCAGCGCTCGATCTGGCCCTCGACCAGCGCCAGTGCGCTCGAGCTGGGTACGGGCGAGTTGTCGGGGATACCCGGCTCGTTGAGCCACATGGAAACGTCGATCTGGCTCGCAAGCTGCGGGTCAGTGGCGAGCAAGCGCTCGGAGAGAAAGGCCTCGAACTGCGCGGTCGTGACGCTCTGAAACGCGTGTTCGTCGAACCAGCTCTGCAAGAAACCGTCCATGGCCGCGCGCCCAAACACCTGCTCCAGGCGACGCAGGAAGAGCGCTCCCTTGTCGTAGGGCACGCCCGAAAAACCGTCGTCGGGGTGCTTCCCTTCCAGATCGATGTGCAGCACCGTGGCCCAGGGCTCGAGCGACGCGACCTCGCGCTGCAGACCCTCGAAATCGAGCATCTGCTCCATGTCCGAGCGCTCCCGGCCGAAGACCTGCTCCATGATCCGTTTCTCGAGGTAGACGGTGAAGCCTTCGTTCAGCCAGAAGTCCCGCCAGGTCGCGTTCGTCACCAGATTGCCGGACCAGGAGTGCGCCAGCTCGTGGGCGATCAGGGCCACCAGGGAGCGGTCGCCGGCGATCACGGTCGGGGTGGCGAAGGTCAGCATGGGGTTCTCCATGCCGCCGAACGGGAACGACGGGGGCAGGATGATCAGGTCGTAACGGCCCCAGCGGTAGGGTCCGAAGAGCTCCTCTGCACTGGCGATCATCTTCTCCGTGTCGATGAACTCGTCGTGCGCCGCGGCGAGCATGCTCGGCTCGGCCCAGATCGCGCAGCGGTCGGACACATCGCGGGAAGCCAGGTCCCCGCAGGCCAGAGCAATCAGGTAGGACGGGATCGGCTTGTCGAGTCGGAAACACCAGGCCCCGCTGTCATCCTGGCCCAGCTGCTCCGCGCTCATCACGACCGTCAGCCCCGCGGGTGCTCGCACGCGCGCGTCGTAGGTCACGCGCACACCGGGACTGTCCTGTAGCGGAATCCAGGTGCGCGTGAAGACCGACTGCCCCTGGGTGAAGAGGAACGGATGCTCGCCGCCGGCGGTCTGCTCGGGAGCCAGCCATTGCATCGCTTCCGACGCCTCGGTCGTGCGATAACGGATGTGCACAGCCTCGTCGTCCGGCTGCAGGTCGATGACCATCGCCCGGCCGAGTCGCTGCACTTCAGGACCGAAGCTGTACCGGCGCGCTTCCCCATCGGCGGCGGTGACCGCAATTACCTCGAGACCGTCCACGTCCAGGGTCAGCGGCGCCTGCGGGTCCGTGCGTTGCAACGAGAGCACGACCTCGCCGCGCGCGACCTTGTGATCGAAGTCCAGATCCAGGTCGAGGTCCACGTGCGTCACGCGTACGCGCTCGGGCTGCGCGAAGCTGTGTATATCCATGGCTGCGGTTGCGTGGCCAGCGGGCGACTGCGTGCCCTGACAGGCGAGTACGGTGATGAAGATGGAGAGCAGGAGAGCGGGTTTCATAGGCGGCCTACCATGTCGTCTCGACCCGTCGCTGTAAACGCCGGGCCTCACTGCGGCGACAAAGGAACGGCATTCGCCCCCATCGCGCTCTACAATCCAGACCAGCCCATGCAATACATACACTGGCTGATCGCGATCTCCATCGGCTTCGCTCTGCTCGAGCGCATCCGACCCGCCCGTCCCGAACAGCGTTTCTGGCGCCCGCAACTTGCCAACGACGTCTTCTACCTGTTCTTCAACGGGCACTTCTATGCGCTGCTCAGCGCCGGAGCCGTCGGCTGGGCCGCGCTACAGATGCGCAACCTGCTGGCCGCAGGTTCGCTACTCCCGGAACATGGCTTCCTGAACGGCCGCCACTTCGCAGTGCAGTTCATCGCCTACTTCGTGATCGCGGACTTCATGCAGTGGTGCATCCACGTGGTCCTGCACCGGGTCCCGCGCCTCTGGCAGTTCCACAAGATCCACCACTCGATCCATACGATGGACTGGGCCGGCAACTTCCGTTTCCACTGGATCGAGGTCGTGATCTACCGCTCCTTGCTCTACCTGCCCCTGCTCTTCCTGGGTGCGCCCGGCGATGTGATCCTGGCCGTGGCCGTGTGCGGCACTGCCTGGGGGCATTTCAACCACTCCAACATCGACCTGGATATCGGCCCGCTCGCCTACGTGTTCAACAGTCCGCGCATGCACCTCTGGCATCACGACGCGTCCACCGAGGGCGGGGTGGCCAAGAACTTCGGGATCGTGCTGTCGCTGTGGGACTTTCTTTTCTCGACCGCATTCTGGCCGCGCGACCGGACGCCCGAGCGGCTCGGTTTCGACGGCGACCCCGAAGTCCCGAATGACATCGGGCGCCAGCTCCTCTTTCCGGTCACCCGAGCCAATATCCAGGAGAAGGTCTAGCCCGGATAATTCATGAAGCGCGAGCCAAAACGCGTCGATTCGGCTTCTGGTGGTGCTTCTCGCGCGTTGGCCCCGGAGGCGACCCTTACGGGTCGTCGAGGATGCCAACGCG
>JBLHKW010000074.1:0-23753 GCA_047618565.1 Planctomycetota bacterium | reverse complement strand
TGTTCGGGCACGCCTTCTCCCGGACGGGCGTCGCCGAGGCGATCAGCAACCGCTTCATCAAGGGCCACGAGGGTGGCGAGGTCGGGCTCATGCTGCGCGTCACCCTGCTCGCCGGTCTGCTCTCGTCTGTGCTCTCGAACACCGGCGTCGTGGCGACCTTGATGCCAGTCTGCAGCAGCCTCGCGCGCAAGTTCCACGTCTCCGTCTCGCGCCTGATGATGCCCATGGCCTTCGGCAGCATGCTCGGCGGCCTGATCACAGTCATCGCGACCTCGACCAACATCGCGGTCAACCAGGTTGTGCGCGCCCAGGGCGGAACGCCCTTCGGCCTGTTCGACTTCAGCCCGCTGGGACTGATCCTGCTCGCGACCGGCTGCCTCTACTTCCTCGGGCCAGGTCGCCTGCTGCTGCCGCGCTCGCCCGTGGACCAGAGCCTGACGGACCGCTACCAGGTCCCGAAGTTCGTGACGGAGATCCTGGTCGAGCCGTCGAGCACGCTCATCAATCGCGCCGTGGCCGACACAGATCTCTTCTCGCGTTACAAGATCAACGTCCTCGGGATCATCCGAAGCGGTGGGGAGGGAACAGTCCTGGCGCCCGGTCCCTACAACCGCATCCGTGCCGACGACACGCTCATACTGCAGGGCGCGCCGGACGACATCCTGCGCCTCGGCAAGGAGATGCCCCTCAGACAAAGGCGCTCGGTCGAGACCGAGAACGAACGCCTGTACTCCGACGATGTGCGCCTGGTCGAGGCTCTGATCCCGGCCGGCTCGCCCCTGGTGGGCAGCACGCTCGTGAAGAACGACTTCCGCACGCGCACGGGACTGAACGTCCTGGCCCTTGCAAAATCAGGCCGCCTGCAGCTGAAACGCATCCAGGACACGGTCATCGAGGTGGGTGACACGCTCCTGCTGCAGGGGCACCTGCGCGACATCGAGCGCGTTCCGCGCGAGCGCGAGGTGATCGTCCTGGAGGAGCTGAACCACGTCACCACGGGACGCGGCGCAGGCATCGCCGTCGGGTTACTGGCCATGATGCTGCTGCTGGCCACATTCTCGTCGATCCCGCTCTCCGTCCTGGCGCTCGCCGGTGCAGCGGGCCTCGTGCTGACCAAGGTAGTGCGTGCCGAGGAAGTGCCCCAGGTCATCGACTGGGCCGTGATCGCCCTCGTTGGCGGAATGCTGGCCCTGGGGAAGGCCTTCGTGGACCACGGTTGGGGCGAGACCGTGGCCAGCTGGTTCGTCCACATGGGCGAGCGCGGCGTCTCGATGCAGCTGGTGCTCGCCAGCCTGCTATTCGCAACGGTCGCCCTGACCCAGGTCCTGAACAACGTTTCGACGGCGGTGATCATGACTCCCGTAGCACTCGAGCTCGCCCAGCAGCTCGGCGTCAGCGACCGTCCACTGCTCATGGCCGTCGTGACCGGATCGAGCCTGGCGTTCATGTCCCCGGTCTCGCACCAGGCCAACGCCATGGTGATGGGCCCCGGTGGATATCGCTACAAGCACTTCGTGCGCGTCGGCGCGGGCCTGACCCTGATCACGGCCGCGGTGGCGATCTTCCTGATCCCGCTGTTCTTCCCCTTCAACCCGCCCGCCTGATCGCGGCCTTGGTCCTGCAACGAAGAAGCGCCCCGCGCGCCGGACGGCAGCGCGGGACGCTCAGGTGGGAGCTGACCTATTCGCGGAGGCGAGCCTGGCTGCCCGCTAGCAGCCCGCCCTAAAAACTCCCTACTCGACTTCGCCCTCTCCGCCGCCGCTGCGTCGTGCTCGTCGAGCCGTGCTGCGACGAAGATGGCTTCGTCTCGCTACGGGACTTTTTCAACGGGCTGCTAGCCCGAATAATTCATGAAGACGCGGCCCAAACGCGACGACCGGCCGGCTTCGCCGTCCTTTCGGCTTTTGGCGGCACTTCTCGCGCGTTGGCATCCTCGACGACCCGTAAGGGTCGCCTCCGGGGCCAACGCGCGAGAAGCACCACCAGAAGCCGAATCGACGCGTCTTGGCTCGCGCTTCATGAATTATCCGGGCTAGAACGTGACTCCGACACCGTCGGAAGTGTTCCAGCCGGAGCCGGTCGCGAGGCCCGAGCGGAACCAGTGCTGGAAGTACTGGGTGCCGGTGAGGCCGACGGTGTAGGGCGCCGTGTAGTTCACGGTAAACGTGGCTGCATTCGGAAGCTGCATCATCATGCCGGCGCTGATGAAGGGCAGCATGCGCTGGGTCATGCCACCTGCGCACAGCAAGCCGTCGCCGAAGGGTGCACCGGCGAGCATCATCGGGCCATAGAAGAACTGCCCCGTGGTGTTCGGAACCGGCGCGCTGGTGAAGACCAGGCTGGAGTTCGGGCTACCGGCGGCGGTCAAGAGGGCCGCTGATCCGGTCGCGTTCGGCAAGCTACTGCAGAAGCTCGTCCCGACGCCTGCCGGGGTGTAGTCGATCTCGAGCACCGGACGGTTCGGAGCGGCGCCGCTCTCGCGCGACCCCATGCGCTTGGCATTGGGCGTGGCTTCATCGTCCGTCTTCAACAGCCAGCCGAAGTTGCCGGCCGGGGCATCCAGCCAGCCCTGCAGGTCGGCAGCCATGCCAGCGGAGGAGAAGACGCCCGTGGCCCCTCCAACACTCGCGCTTGCACTCGCTCCGGGCACGAAGTCGCCGCCCGGGCTGGCCCACAGGGTTCCGGGGGAGAGCGCGTGTACCCACGTGCTGTCCCCGGCGAGCGCTGCACCGCCAGCGCCTCCACCCGTTCCGCCACCGACTGAGGGTCCTTCGCCCCAGGCCTGAGTCGCAGCGTACAGGGACATGTCGGCCGCCCCTGTGATGTTCATCGTGATGGTCAGCGTCAGGGTCGCCGAGTTGATCGTGGCGCCGGCGGGAACCGCGGTCGCAACATCGAACTGCAACAAGGACCGTCGTATCTCGCTCGTAAACGTGAAGCCCGAGAAGATTCCGGAGCCGGAGCCGTTGGCCAGGCTGCCACCGGAGCTCTCGTAGAGAGTGCTGTCCTTCGACGGTTCGATCGTGATGACGTCAGCGCCGGCGCTGGAAGCGAGCGCAGCGACACCGAGTGCACAAAGAATGGCGTGGGTATTCATGGGGTCAGAAAAAGGGCCTGCCGAGATGGATGGCAACGGCGAACCATCGACACCCTAACGTATACCCCACTCACCCCGTGGCCGTCGGATAGCCATGGCGGGTCACCCTCGCGCACGCCCGAAGGAGGCAAGGAGCGCGCACAGGCCGCTCTTCACCGGTCGCGGCGCGGCCGCGCCGTCGCCAGGATCAGTCACCCCATTTGCGACGGGCGAAGGCGCGCTTGAGGTTGCCCACCCGATCGCGCAGCTCGGCGCGCATCGCGCCCAGTCGCTCGTTCTGCTCGCCGACCTGCCCCACCGCGTCGACGAGTTCGCCCTGCATCTTCACCGCACCGGCTTCGGTGCGCGCCAGATGCTCACCGAGCTCGGCCAGCACCTGCGCCTGCTGCGCGATCTCCTCGCGCAACGAGGTCTCGAGTTCAGTGGCCGCGAGCTGGCTCGCGTCCTGGGCCGCGCGCGTGTCGGCCAGCGTGCGCGCGTGTTCGGCCAGATCCGCCGCGAGGGTCGCGCGCTCCTGGGCGTGCTCACGTTTCTCCTGCTCCATCAGGCTGCGTAGCTCGGCAAGCGACTTGTCGTGCTCCGCCAGATCCGCCTGCAGCGCGAGCTTCTCCTCGCCGTGCTCGCGCAATGCCGCCGCATGGATCTGCTGCAGCTCGGTCAGGGAGGCCTGGTGCTGCGCGAGGTCCGCGACGCTGTCCGCCAGGCGCGACTTGTGACCGCCCAGATCCACCTCGAGCGACTCGAGTTCGCCCTTCAGGCGCGCGAATTCCGGCTTCCAGACGTCCTTCTCACGGTCGAAGGCCAATAGCTCGACGCTGAGACTCTGAATCCGCGCCAGGGCCCCCGCGGGTGCGACCGGAGCTTCCAGCAGGCCCGTGACGCTCGGCAGGGCGTGGCCCGCGTGCGCGGCGACGAGCACGTGTCGGTAAACGGGCTCGGCGTGGTCGGAGGCGTACAGGTGTTGGTTGTAGAAGCGGAAGAAGCGCGCCGCGATCGAGCGCAGGCCCGGGTCGTGGTCCATGTACATCTCCATGCACATCAACGCGACCCAGCGCTCGAGGTTGGCGTGTGGAAAACTGACCACGCTGGCTCCGAGCTGCTCCAGCTGTCCCTCGTAGGTTGCGCGCACAGGCAGGCCGTGCGCGCGGTGTTCCTCGAGGTAGCGGTGCTCCAGGTTCAGTTTGGTCTTCATGAAGCCACGCAGCAGCTCCTCGGCCTCATCCACATCAGGCGTGCGGTAAGGCCCGGCGACCATGACCCAGCCGCGGCTGACGCGCGCACACTCGGCGATGAACGCCGTTCGTCGATCCGGCGGCACGTGCTCCAGGGTGTCGAAGGCCGCGACCACGTCGAAGCTGGAGTCCTTGAACGGCAAGCGACTCCCATCCCCGAGCACCAGCCCGCGCGCATCGGAGGCCTCGAGGTCGACCAGTTCGACGTGATCCTCCGGCAGGAAGGAACGCAGGATGGCGGTGCGTCCGCCCACGTCGAGGATACGCAGCGGGCCTCGCTCGCCACGTATTTGACCCACCAGGTCCGCAACCAGCCGGTAGCGCTGGTACTGATCGAACGGCAGGCTGAGTAGATCGGTCACGACTTGGAGATGACGACCTGGGTCGCCCCATCTTGCGCCTTGCGCTGGTACTCCCAGACCGACGGGAGGAACAACAGCCCGTGCTGCATGCGGTCGCCGTCGATCACCTCGAAGGTCACTGCGTGCTCGCGATGGTCGATCGCCACCGGCGCGGGCTTGGAGTGATCGTAGACGAATGTGGTGATGTAGTACTGGCCCTCGAGCAGCGGCAGCTTCGGGAAGGTCATCTCGATACAGCCCTCCTCGCCCTCCTTCAGGTCCGTGAGCTGGATCGGATCCTCGCGCCAGAGGTGGTTCGAGCCGTTGACGTAGGTGCCGTCCGAACGGTAGAAGCCCACACCGAACACCGGATCGCCCTTCTGCTCGTGGCAACGGAACGGGATCTTGATGCGGAAGGGCTCGCCCGGCTGGAAGACGTGCTTCGGGTCAGCGCCCTCGCCGTACAGCTCGATCTGCAAGGTCTCGATCTCGCCCGTGCCCCAGCGCGGGTACTCGCTCTTGCCCCGGTTGAGGGACGAGAGTCGCTCGTTGCCACGCTCGTGGGAACGACGCAGGTACTCGTCGGCAACCTTGTCCGGACTGCCCTGCTCGAGCACCTCGCCCTGGTCCATCAGGATTACCCACTGGCACATGCTCTTGACCGCGCCCATATCGTGCGAGACGAAGATCGTGGTCTTGCCCTGCTCGGCGAACTCATTCAGCCGGTTCGTACACTTGCCCTTGAAGTGCTCGTCGCCGACCGAGAGCGCCTCATCGATGATCAGGATGTCCGGATTCACGCTCGACGCCACCGAGAAACCCAACCGCACGTACATGCCCGAACTGTAGGTCTTGACCGGCCGCTCGATGAAGTCGCCCAGCTCCGAGAATTCAACTATGGAGTCGTAGCGCTCGTCGATCTCCTCGTCAGTCATGCCCAGGATCGAGCAGTTGAGGTAGATGTTCTCGCGCCCGCTGAAGTCCGGGTGGAAGCCAGCACCGAGCTCGAGCAGCGAAGCGATGCGCCCGGAGACATGCACCTCGCCCGTCGTGGGCGCACTCACGCCCGTGAGCAGCTTCAGGAGGGAGCTCTTGCCGGCGCCGTTCTGACCGATGATGCCCACCGTCGAGCCGTGCGGGATGTCGAGGTAGACGTTCTTGACGGCCCAGAACTCGGTGCAGCGCGGCCCCCCGGGCAGGATCAGGTCCCACAGCCGGTGGATCGGCTTGTCGTAGAGCTGGTAGGCCTTGCCCAGGTCGCGCGCCACGATGGCACTCGTCGCCGCGGCGTCGTGCTGGTGAGATTGGGACTGGGGCTTCACGCGTGCAATCTCACAGGAAGTCCGGGAAGCGGCGCTTCTGGGACATGAAGAACGTGGAACCGATAGCCAGGACCACCAGGCCCACCAGACCGAAACGCGCCAGCAGGAGCCAGTTGGGCCACTGGTCGTACAGCAACACCGAGCGATAGCCGTCGATCAGCCAGTGCATCGGGTTGAGCTGCAGGATCCATCCGTAGCCCGCATTATCGACCATGGCCGCAGGATAGAAGATCGGCGTGGAGAACATCCACACGGTGATGAACACACCGACGAGGTGGAAGACGTCGCGTACGTAGACGTTCAACGTGGCCAGGATGAAGCCCAGGCCGGAGGTGAATATCACCTGCAGCAGGAGCAGCAGCGGCAAGGCCAGCAGGGCGGCGCCCAGCTTCAGGGGCCGGAAAGACTCGTCGATTGCGGCCTGCGGCGCGGGCGGAATGGGCGCAGGTGTCTCTCCCGCGGCCAGGTTCGCCAGGTTCAGGGTCATCGAGCGCCGTTCCCCGAGGGCGGCCCGATGCGGGCGCGTGAGCGTGAGCACGATGTCCTCGTCAAGATCCTCGAGCGCGTCCGTGCGCGTGTGGATCGTGATCGTGCCGGACAGGTGGCCCGAGGGGATCGTCAGGGTGCGCGGCTGGATCGTGTAGTCCTCGTCCAGGGTCGCGCTGCCGCCGATGTCGAACGGGATGGTCACGTCCCGTGACAGGCCGCGTGTCAGGTGTACGCCCACGTGCGCCACGCCGCCCTCGACCAGGGCCGGTACCTCCGGCTGAAAATCCGCGGTCGGCGGGGAGAGGTAGCCGAACCAGCCCACACACCCGATCACCACCGGCAGCCCGATGAGCATGTTGATCAGGGAGGACAGGGTCAGGTAGACCGGCAGCAACTCGGACGGGAAGACGACCTTCTGGATCAGGTTAGCGTTGTCGACCAGGGTGTTCGTCGTGCGCGACACCGTCTCGGCGAAGGCCGACCAGACCACGATCCCGGCCAGCATCACCAGCGCGACCTCGATCGGCCCCTGGTGGTCACTCCAGCGCGCCTTCAGGATCAACCGGAAGACGAACATGAACACGAACAGGTTGATGATCGGAAAGACTACCGACCAGAAGAAGCCCATGCTCGACCCGACGTAGCGCGCCTTCAGGTCGCGTACGACGAATTCCTTGAGCAGGCGCCGGTTCTTGGCGAGTGACGAGAAGAGTGAGAACAAGGCTACGGGGTGGCTAATGCGCCGAAGTTCAAAGAATGCGGTTGCCGAGCGCCGACAGGATCAGCTCGACGGCGGCGACGGCACTCTTGTTGCCCGTGTCGAGGATCGGATTCAGCTCCGTGATCTCCAGCCCGAGCAGGCCGCCGGAGTCGGCCACCGTCTCCATGACGTGATGGGATTCACGCCAGGTCGTTCCACCGGGGACGGGCGTACCGACACCGGGGGCGACCGAGGGATCGGTCCCGTCCAGGTCGTAGGAGCAGTGGAAACCACATGTACCGCTGTTGACAATCTCGAGCGCGCGCCCCATGACCTCGTGGATCCCGAGCACATCGATGTCGCGCATCGTGAAGCACGCCACACCGGACTCCTTCACGAGCTTGCGCTCCATGTCGTCCAGGGAGCGCACGCCAACCAGCGCCACGTTCTGGGGCTCGACCATCGGGAAGCGCGCCCCTATGCGGGTCAACGCATCGGGTCCCATCCCAAGGCACGATGCCAGGGGCATGCCGTGCACATTGCCCGACTCGCTACTCTCGGGCGTATTCATGTCACCGTGGGCGTCAAACCACAGCAGACCGATCGCCTCGCCGCGTTCGTGATAGTGGGAGGAGATACCCGCGACCGTGCCGCAAGCGATCGAGTGATCGCCGCCGATGACCAGGGGCAGTGCGCCCGCCGCGACCACCGACTGCACCTCGGCGCACAACAAGCGGCAGCAGGCCGAGATCTCAGCCAGAAAGCGCGCCTTCACATCCACCGGCTGACTGGACTCGGGTTGATCGACGGAGATGTTCCCGCGATCCACAAAATCGTACTTCAACGACCGAATATGGCGCTCAACGCCTGCGATACGGACCGCGCTGGGACCCATGTCCACACCGCGCCGCCCGCCGCCGAGGTCCATCGGAACCCCGACCATGGCAACCTTCTCGAACGTCATTTCAGGTTCCTCGTGCTCCGAGCATCTCCAGCGTGTAACCGCAAGCGGAGAACTCTAACAGCTGGTGCGGTCGCCATCTCGGACTTCCGCGCTTGAGTTGCGGGCAGGCCCAGCCCGTTTCGGTGTCAGCGTTCACGGAATCAGTGGGTTCGGGAGACGAGCGCGCCGAGCAATGCGCCCTGTAGTGCGGGTCTTTCGGCGCCACCGCCGACACTTCGGGTGAGCGACTGGAAGGCGTCCATCCCGCCCCATTCGCCGATCGCAAATCCCAGCCGGCGGATATCCGCGGCCGAGGCGTAGGGCGGGGGTTTCGAGACCCAGTGCTCGAGCAGGCGCATGCCAGAGCTGTGCTTGACGATCGCCGCGGCGAGCACGCTCTCGTTCCAGTCCCCACTCCAGACGGCGGCCTGGAGCAAGGGCAGCGCCTCCGCGTGGCCACTGCGCAGGAGGCCGACCGCCAGCTCCAGATTGGCGTCGCGATCGTCCTCGATGGGGAAGATGCCGGCCAGGAAGGCGCGGTCCGCCTCGCTCGGAAAGCGTGAGAGGGCGCGGATCACCAGCGGGCGCTCGAAACTGCGCGCTGCGAGTTCGCTGAAGAGGCTCACCAGCAAGGCCGTATCGACCGTGCGTCCGTGCAGCTTGGCCGAAGCCGCAAGCAGGGCCCAGTCGCGGCCCTCGGTGAGGTGCAGAACCTCGAGGTTGAACGCGACGATCCGTGGGAATCGATGGGAGCGGGCCAGGCGTCCGACCAGTGCCGTGCGCTCCTCCTCGCTCGCCTCGCCGGTACGGCCCAGCACGCTGCGCCCGATCTCCCGCGCTCGGGGATCACCCACCTGGATGCGAGCCACGAGCCCTGCGGCGCGCACGTCCACATCCGGATCCCGCTCCAGGTCCAGCAGCTCCGCCACCAGGGCCTCCACGGATCCGTCCGCGACCCCGAGTGCGCCCAGGATCCGAAACTGCGGATCCGGGTGTTGCAGGGCCGAAGGAAGCACCTGGGTGTAGCGCGCATCGGAGCGCGCGAGCACTCCGCCCGCGAGCGCAGCCGTCTCCGACAGCTGTACCGCACGCTCGAAGGAACGCGGCATCAAGGCCGCCACACCCTCGTGGATGGCCTCCTGTACGAGTACGCGCCACATCTCCGGGCTCTCGGGCAGCCAGAGCTCCGCGCCCACTAGCTGATCCACTTCCCGCGGCATCGCGCGCACTGCCGCGCGAACGGCAGCCACATCCCCCACCTCGGTCAACGCCTCGAGCAGGTGGTCCCGGACTCCGGCGAACGAAAGGTCCGACGCGCTAAGCAGGATGATCGCGCGCATGAAGCTGCGATCCTGGGTCAACTCCAGGCGCTGTGTGGCCGACCACGAACGACCGTCGATCGTCCCGAACCGCCGCGCCGCGTCCCAGCGCAGGTCGAACAGCCGCGCTGTCGCGAACGGTACCGCGCTCGTGTCTGTGTCAGGAAACGCCAGCAGCGCGGCCGCACGGGAGCTCAATGCGTGGTCCGGGGTGGCGGCGAGCATGACCACGTGCGCCCGTGAGTTCTCGACCCCGCTGCGCAGGCAAGCCAGGCCCGCGCACTCGGCCACGCCGAGGTCCGCCTCGCCGGTCCAGCCCTCAAGCAACATCGCGATCGATGATGACGGTGCGCCACCGGCCACCAGCTCGCCCAGTCCGAGAATCGCCGCCTGACGCTCCGCGCTCGATCCGTCGGAGGCCCATGAGATCAGACGTGAACGCTGACTTCCCGCTCCAGCGGCTCCGAGGGCGAGCAGTGCAGCCGCCCGCTGCACGTCCGTATCCGCCTCACCGAGCGTGGCCAGGGCCAGCTCCTCCGTACGGCTCGTGAACGCCACCCGGCGGTCACGCTGCAGGAGGCCCTGCGCGTCACCGGGCAACTGTCCCGCCTGCGCCTGGATGGAGACCAGGATCAGGGGCAGCAAACAGAGGGCTCGAAAGGGGCTTCTCACGGTCAGGGGGGGGGCGCTCCGGGGATCGACAGCGACTGGAACCTACTATCGGCACCCGGGTCTCGGGTCTGGATCCCACCCCTACCTTATATGACCGATCCCGCCGGCCCCCAGGTGGGTCCAAAAAACGAGTCTACGGCCCGACTGGCCCGCTACCGGCGCCCGTGGCCGGCGACATCAGCCACCCCAGTCCCCGGTAGCCCGGGCCGCGCCCACATGGAAAGATGGCGGCCATGGCACACCTCATCGCTCTCGACCAGGGCACGACCAGCTCCCGGGCGATCGTCTTCGACAGCAGCGGCCGGCCGGTGAGCGTGGCACAGCGGGAGTTCGAACAGATCTTCCCGGAGCCCGGATGGGTGGAGCACGACCCCGAGGAGATCTGGACCAGCCAGGCGGCCGTCGCCGTGGAAGCTCTGGAGAAGGCGCGACTCGGCGCGACCGACATCGCGGGACTCGGGATCACGAACCAGCGCGAGACAAGCGTGGTCTGGGAGCGCGCGAGCGGCAGGCCCATTCACAACGCGATCGTATGGCAGGACCGGCGCACCGCGCACGTGTGTGAGCGACTCGTGGAGGACGGACACGCGGACGACATCCAGGCGCGCACCGGGCTGATCCTGGATGCGTATTTTTCGGGCACCAAGGTGGCCTGGATCCTCGACCACGTGGTCGGGGCGCGCACACGCGCAGAGGCGGGCGAACTGGCCTTCGGGACGATCGATTCGTGGCTCGTGTATCGCCTGACCGGTGGCCGCCTGCACATCACGGATCCGTCCAACGCCAGTCGCACCCTGCTGTTCAATATCCACACCCTCTGCTGGGATGAGCACCTGCTGGAGCTGTTCGGCGTGCCGCGCGCCATGCTGCCCGAGGTGCGCCCCTCGAGCGCTGTGCACGGCCAGGTCAGCGCACTGCCGGCGCTCGCGGGCGTCCCCATCGCGGGCATCGTCGGCGACCAGCAGGCGGCCCTGGCTGGGCAGCGCTGCTTCCACCGCGGGCAGACCAAGAACACCTACGGAACCGGCTGCTTCACGCTGATGCACACGGGAACCGAGGCGCGCCAATCCAAGCACAGGCTACTCACGACGATCGCCTGGGAGCTCGACGGCGAGACACACTACGCGCTCGAGGGCGGTGTCTTCATCGGCGGCGCGGTGGTGCAGTGGTTGCGGGACGGGCTCGGGCTAATCGAGCACGCGGGCGACATCGAGCAGCTAGCGGCGAGCGTCGAGGACACGGGCGACGTCTACTTCGTGCCGGCTTTCGCGGGCCTGGGAGCACCCTACTGGGACCCCTATGCACGCGGCACGCTGACGGGAATGACGCGCGGAACGAGCGCAGCTCACATCGCCCGGGCAGCGCTCGAGAGCATCGCGTTCCAGGTCGCCGATCTGATCGATGCCCTGGGAGCGGACGCGGGCGCCGGACTCCCGGAGCTGAGAGTCGATGGTGGCGCCAGTGCGAATGACACGCTCATGCAGTTCCAGGCGGACCTGCTGGGCGAGCCGGTGGTGCGACCCGAGGTGACCGAGATGACGGCGCTCGGCGCGGCCTTCATGGCAGGCCTGGCTGTCGGAACCTGGAAGGACATCGCTCAGCTGCCCTCCAACGCCGCGTCCGAACGCCGCTTCGAGCCGAGCATGGCCACCGACCAGGTGCAGGCCCTGCGGGCGCGCTGGCAGCAGGCCGTGGAGCGCGCGAAGGACTGGGCCCCACGCACCTGAGACCTGCTCGATCGTGGCAAGCGTCAGCTCAACGCTTCTTGCAATACTTCTGCCACTCGACATCGACTTCCGCCAGGCCCATACCGTAGACCCGCTGGAAGGCGGCCTCGATGGCCACCGAGTTGCTGCGCGGTACACGCCCCAGAGCGAGCAGGAAATCGACGAACTTCTTCCTGCCGAACTTGCTCTCGCGCAGGAACTCGATCAGCAACGCCGCCTGCTTGTAGTGCTGGCCGGCAGCATCCTCGCCCTTGACCCCGGACTTGCTGGAATCCAGCAGGCTACGCAGCTTGACGAAGTCCACGAGGCTCGTGTGCTCGCCCTTCTTCACGAAACGCGCAGCGATGTTGCGCTGGTTGTCCACCGTCTCGACGTACTCCGCCACGCCTTCCTGAAACCAGGATCCGCCGCCATTCAGTCCCATGCGGTTGTGGAAGATCTGGTGTGTGCACTCGTGGATGTGGACAGGGTCACCGGGCGCCTCGTACCAGGTCGCGTAATAGTCGCGCCAGGCGTGGCCGCCCGATCGATTGGCGGCGGCGATCGACTTGTTCGCAATCGCCGCATAGAACTCGTTGTACTGATCACGCGTGCGAAAAAGGAACACGGGCATCAGGTGCATGCCGTCCACTTCATCGAAGGGGAACAGCTCCCCGATCTCCTCGTAGTTCTCCTCCATCTTCTTGGCGAACAGTTTGCCGCTGGAGGAGTTCGTCAGGATCAGGTAGTGCTTCGTCCGCACCAGGGCCTTCTTGATGTATGCCGGGCGGGTGAGCTTGTAGAGAAAGTCCTCGTGCATGTCCTCAGGCACGTCCCGCACCCAGCGCTCGCGCACCTCATCCAGGGTCCACATCGGATCCCGCTCAGGTCCGTCGTAGGTGATGCAGTCCTCGAGGTACTTCAGCAGCTTGCGGCGCCCGGCCTTGTCCGGCGCCGGTACGCAGCGTGCGTGCACCACGTAGCCCTCCAGCTCGAGCAGGCCCGCCAGGACGAACTGCGTGCCGATGACCTCGGCCGGTTGCCCGTCTCGAATCGCGCGCACCTCACCTTCGACGATCTTGACGAAGGCTGCGTGGCCGTAGGGCCCATACTCGTGGGTAATCTCGAGGTCGCGGAAGGCCCCGTCCCGGGCGCGGATCTCCCCGATGGCCGCATCGCTCACATCGCCCGGTTCGTTCATCCAGGACTCGGGTCCGTGGTAGACATGGAAGCCGACGGTGACCTGGGTCTCCCCCAGCGTCCCGGTCCAGAGGTGTCGGCGGCGCTGCTCGAAGGCGTCGGCGTACTCCTTCGAGGAGGCGATCTCCGCCGGAACCTTGGAGATCGCGGCGAGCTCCTCCAGTGGCGGAGCCTCCCACGTGATCCCGAGTTTTCCAAATTCCACGGGGTCGTCCACGTCGGACAGATTGGCCCCGGCGAGCACGGCCAATAGCAGGTTAGTGATCAGCATGCATGGGTCTCCTGGCCCAAGGCTAGACCGTGCGCCCGCGCGGCGCCATGCTCATCCCCTGCTGGCCCGGGCTATTAATGAGCCGCGAGGCGAAACGCCTCGATTCGGTCCCTGTCGGTGCTTTGCGGGCATTGGCTCCGCAGGCGACATTTCTTGGTCGCCTGCGGGGCCAATGTTCGCAAAGTGCCATCAGGGACCGAAAGGCCGGCCAAAGCCGGCTGTTCGTGGTGTCTCGTCCGTGTGGTCATGAATAATCCGGGCTAGCCACCCGCAGCACCCCGTAGGCCTCAGTTTCCGCAGGCCGGAAGGGATCCTTCTGCGCGTTCCCGGTCCACGGCCGCGCTGATCCGATCGACGGCCAGGTCCAGGTGCGCATGGTTCGTGCCACGACCGAGTGAGAAGCGCAGGCTGCCGTCGATCGCCTCCCTCGAGAGGCCCAGGGCGCCGAGCACGTGACTCGGTTGCAGAGACGCGCTGGTGCAGGCCGAGCTCGAAGAGGCCGCGATGCCCGGCATCCGACGCATGAGCGACTCCGCATCGACCCCCGCGATGGAGATGTTTGACGTCCCCGCCAGCCGCTGCTGCGCATCGCCGTTGCGGGTCACGCCTGCGACGGTATCCATGAGACTCCCCTCGAAGCGGTCGCGCAACGTCGCCAACCGCAGGCGCTCTGGCTCCATCTCGCCGCACACTAGCTCCGCAGCACGGGCCAGCCCAACGATCCCCGGGACATTGAGCGTGCCCGAACGCACTCCCCGCTCGTGCCCCCCGCCCTCGAAGAGTGGTGCGCAACGCACGCGCGGCTTGCGCTGGCGCACGTACAGGGCGCCGACGCCCTTCGGACCGTAGAACTTGTGAGCCGAGAGGCTGAGCAGATCGATGGCCATGGCCTGCACGTCGATGGGCTCCTTCCCGAAGGACTGGGTCGCGTCCGTGTGGAACAGAACGCCGCGCGAACGGCATATCCGCCCGATGTCCCCGATCGGGTGCAAGACGCCGATCTCGTTGTTGGCGTGCATGACCGAGACCAGCAGGGTGTCCTCACGCAGGGCGGCGCCGAGCGCATCCAGGTCCAGACGGCCCTGGTGGTCGACAGCGAGACGCGTGACCTCGAAGCCGCGCTGCTCGAGAGCGCCGCAGGGGTCGAGGACTGCGTGGTGTTCGGTCACAACCGTGACCAGGTGTCGGCGCTTCGCGTACGCGGGCGCTTCGGCCAGGCCCTTGAGCGCCAGGTTATTGGACTCGGTCGCGCCGCTGGTCCAGACCACGTCCCGTTCATGGGCGCCCAGCAGGCCAGCCAGGGATCTGCGTGCCTCCTCGACGGCCCGCGCCGCGCGCGCTCCCGCGACGTGCTGGCGGCTTGCCGGATTCCCGTAATCCTCGACGAAAAACGGCGTCATGGCCGCGAAGACGCGCGCATCCACGGGTGTGGTCGCGTTGTGGTCGAGGTAGATCAGCTCGTCGTCGGACATCGTGCTTCAGAGCTTGAGTAGCCGGGCCGCGCGCTCGAGTGCGGCGACCGTGAAGATCAGCGGGTAGAGCCGCTCGGAGTACCAGAGCTTCGCAAAATAGAGGCCGATGGGCGTCGTGTCGAACCGTTCTCCGGCTTCCGTCGCCCGCGCCAGCCAGGCGGCACCACGCGCGACCGCCGCATGCACCTCTCGGGCCAGCCCCGCGTCGCGGCTCGCGTCCGGTGCCAGGCCGAACGTCGCCAGGGCGTCCACGGCCAGGCCGGTCTCCTCGATCGAGGGTGACAGGCCTGGGGCGCCACCGAAGCCACCGTCGTGCTCTCCCGCTCCGTGCTGCGCGGAGAGCATCCAGCGCACGCCGCGCTCCATTGCGTCGCGCCAGGGTTGCGACCCGACTGCGGAACAGGCTTTCACCACCCGCGAAGTCCCGTAGAGCGGGTTCTCGAGCGAGGGTTCCTGCTGATTGCCGAACCACAGGGGTACCCACGCACCGTCGATGCGCTGGGTATCGATCAGGTAGCGGGCGGCGCGTTCGCAGGCGCGTGCGGCCTGCGCGCGTCCGGTGGGCGACAGCTCGTCCGAGCACGCAGCGAAGGCGCGCAGGGCGTGTGCGGCCAGATCCGGACAGCTGTGGTCGAAGGGCAGCTTGCCCCATCCACGGCAGAACGTCGGCATGCCGCCGTCCCTGTTCTGTAAACCGAGCAACCAGGCCACACCAGACGGCGCCGCGCCCGACTTGCCAAGTTGCGCCAGGGCGAGCAGGGCAGCGGGGGTGTCGTCCGCGTCCGGGACGCCGCCGGGCAGGTCGGTCCAGGCCCAGCCACCGGGCGCAGCATGGGTGTACGGGTGCACCTCACGGTACTGCTGCCCGGCCAGCCAGCTGGCCACGGGCGCGCGCGCGTCCGCGTCGAGGTGCCGTCCGAGGTCGCCCGCCCCACCCAGCGCGTCGATCGAGAGGGACGTCACCCAGGTCGCGAGGTTCGTGTCGATCGGCCAGCTTCCGTCCGCTCTGGCGGACTCGCGCAGGAATCGCATCCCGTCCGCCACGACTGCGTGCGTGTGCAGGCCGCAGCCAATCAGGCTCAGGCACACGAAACTCGTGAGGGGCGTGGCCTCGAGAAATCCACCGGAACTGGGCTGGATTGCCTTGAGGGTGCGCAGGGTGCTGGAGCGCGTGGCCGCCCGGGTAAGCGCGGTGAACGGGTTCAGGTTGCGTTTGTGGCGATCGATCACCTGGCCGATCGCAATCAACGCAGGCATGGCGTAGCTCACCATCGGCAACCCGACGCTGCTGAAGAAACGATGCGGCAGCGCCGCGAGCTCGAAGGGCAGCGCGGGAATCGATCGCCAAGCGGCCGGACCACGGCCAAGACGGCCACCGAGGGCACATGTCACCTGAATCGGGACCGCGAAGGTCTTGTCGTCGCCGTAGATCTTCGCCACCACGCGCGCGAGATTCTTCGCACTCAGGTCACCGGCGCGCTCCTTCAGCCAGGCCTCGCATCCGTTCAGCGCAGCGCCCAGGTCGGTACCCGGCGCCAGGCCGAGCGCGACCCACACGAGCAGCGTGGTGCTCATGTTGCTGGGACTGTCCGTCGTGTCGCCCCACCCGCCATCTCTGTTCTGGTTCTCCACGAGCCAGCGCATGCCGGCCGGAACGAGGTCCGGCAATGGGTCCCCGTCGTTGGAGGCCGCGCGCGCGTGCAGACAAAAGGCGATGCAGGCCGTCGCCGTGGACAGCGCGCTCGAGGAGAGGTAGCCCTCCCAGTGGCCGTGCGTGCCACGGCTGGCGAGCAGGTTCGCCGCGGCTGCACGACGTGCCGCCGCGATAAGCTCGCCCTGCTCGGCGCAAACATCGAAGCTACTTGTGGGCGTGCCCAAGGCTCAGACCGACAGGTGGCCCAGGGCCAGAAGCGCGTAGAAGAGATACTCACAGTCACTCACGTCATCATCCCAGTGCCCGACGAACGAACGGCCGGTCCAGAGCGTGTCGATGAAGTCGAGACACGCTTCGCGCAGGGGCTCCAGGGAGATGTCCAGGCCCGAGAGCGCGTGCAGTGCAGTCGCGGTCGAGAGCAGGTCGGGGATCGGCGCCTCCGGCATGGCCAGGAAGCCGCCACTCGGATGTACCCGGGCCTTCAACCAGGGGCCGATCGGATCCGGAGTCGGCTGGCCGAGATTGCGCAGCAGCGCCGCCGCGGCGGCCGTCGACGGGGTCGTCCCCATCGGCAGGTCGAGTGCGTTGGCGTAGCCCCCATCGCGCGAGCGCAGGCGCACGATACTGGCCGACAGACGCTCGGCTTCGGGCAAGCTTGCACCCAGATCCTGGTAGACGCCCAGGGTCAGGAACGCGTGGTACAGGGTGCCGTCCTGCGCACCCTCATTTGCCGCATAGCCGCCGTCCGCGCTGCGCAGGGCCTCTACCCCGGTCAGGATGTCGGTCGAGAACTCGGCGCTGGGCCAGGAGGTGCCGAGCGCAGCCCAGCAGCGCACGAGACAGGCGCGGTGCACGCTATCGAGCTGCTCGCCATTCCCGAAGGCGCTCAGGTACTCGCTGACCTTTTCGCGCGGGGGCTCGGCCCCGAGTGCGAAAAAGTCCTCGAGCAGGAACGCCGTGTAGTAAAGGTCGCTCTTTCCGGAGCGATCCCGGGCGCCGCCGTCCTCGTGCACCTGGCTGTGCAGATAGTCGACGACCAGTGGAACCGCTTCATCAAGCTGGGTTGGAGCCAGGCGTGCGACCTGGAGCATTTCGAGCCTCAAACTCACCGCAATATCCCTCGATCAGGTCGTTTCCGAAGATCTTGCCGATCACGCGTCGCAAAAGGCCCTTGAGCGTGGGATTGGTGAGCGTACGCAGGGACGCGATCGCCTGCTGCTCGTAGGCATCGCGCAGCTCGCGCGCCTTCTCGAGTACACGCCGCTCCTTGAGCAGGGTGTCCACGTCGCCGCGCACGTCCTCGACGCTCGCTTCGCGGCGCCACAGTGACTCCATCAGATCCTTCTCCGCGCCCTCGTGCGCAAGCTTGTGCGCGATGGCCAGGATCAGCGACGGGCGCAGGTCCGCCAGGTCGTCGGAATCACTCGATCCACTGAAGTCCTCGACGTCGTCGCGGATCTGGTAGGCGATACCGAGCGACTCGCTGTACTCGGAGAGCACGCTCGCCGTGGCGTCGTCCGCGCTGCCGTAGATGCCCCCCAGGCGCAGGGCCACCTCAAATGCGGGCGCGGTCTTCTCCTTGAAGATGCCGAGCACCTCCAGGGAAGTGAGCGCACGCGGCGCGCGCGCCCAGCACAGTTCGGCGCCCTGCCCGCGCGAGAGGCTCACGTGGCCGCGTGCGGCCTCCGCCAGCATGGCCGCGCGGCGTTCGGCGTCGCAGTCCATACCCGCGATCAAGCGATAGCCTTCGCCCAGCAAGAAGTCGCCCACGTTCAGCGCGACAGGGATGCCGTACTCCACGTGCAGGGCATCCTCGCCATAACGCTCCTGGTCACCGTCCTCGATGTCGTCGTGGATCAGGGAGGCTTTGTGGAAACACTCGACCGCAATGGCCAGGCGCTTGATGTCAGCCGTCAGCTCCGGCTGCTCGTCCAGGGTTCCGTCGAACTGCAGGGCCAGGTGCACGCAGGTGGTCAGGTACGGGCGCCAGCGATTGCCGGCGCGCGCCAACCACTCGCGGCCGATCTTATCCGTCTCGCCGTTCTGCTCGGGGACGGGCCCCATCAGCTCGGCAAGTGACTCGGGCGTGAACCAGCTCTTGACGTCGTCCTTGAGCACGTCCAGGTCCAGGCGGTAGGTCTTGTCCTCGGACGTCAGGTGGATCAGGTCCCAGACGTGGTCCATGTCCACGTTGGTGTTGATGCAGTCGTCCTGCAGCAGCGGGATCGACATGCCGGGGATCGCGACCGCCTCCATGTGCGGGAAGCATTTCTCCAGTACATTGAGGCAGCTGACACCCACGATGGCCTCGATCTTGCCGGTCTCGATCATGCCGCGCACGATGGCCGAGCCCTCGGCGACGAGCACAGCGTAACCGAGCCGATGGGCCTCACCCGAGAGGTCCTGGATCGAACACAGGCCGCAGTCCTTGCACAACAGCCCGAACTGATCGAAGGGCGCCGGGCAGTGTTCCTCGAGACGCAGGCACTTGGGCAACAGCAGCAGGCGGCGCTCGTAGGGCACCTGCGCCAGCTCGTCGCGCCAGGACTCGTTGTTCACGAGCACCGAGCAGTAGTTCTGGAAGACCTCGTCGATCTCCGCGATCTCACACATGCGCGTGCCGTAATCGCGCAGCTCCTTCATGCTGAGCGGCGGCACCACGCCCTCGTCCTTGATCAGCTGCGCGGCCACGATCTTCAGTCGATCGCGCTCGCGCTTTGTGGCGGGCACGTTCGACTGGGTCGGGCGCAGGATCTGGAGCGGCACCTTGGCCGGAAGGGTCACCCGTCCGGGCGCGGCTGCCGCGGGAATAGCGATCGCCGGAGCGGCCGAGGAGTTCTCGACCACCGGAGCGCTTGAATCGTCGTCTGATTGGCGTTGGATCACGTCTTACTCTCAATCAAGTGTAGGCACCGAAGCCGAAGAACCAGTGCTTCTTCGCAAAGCGATAGAGCCAGTGTTTTTCGGGGATCTCATTGCCGGGGTTGTGCTGGCTGTTGAGCTGCCCCATGGCCTCGAGCTCGGCAAAAGCCTCGCCGCGAGCTGTCGTGTCGCGCGAGTCGTGGCGCTCGGCCACTTCCTTGAGCAGATCCGGGCGCTCGAGCACCACGCAACCGCGGGTCGCGCCTGCGGCGGTCTTCCGGAAGTCGGCCAGCATCCTGGACTCGGTCATGGTCTTGAAGAGATCACCGTCGTTGTCGGTAATCTTCTCGTTGGCGAACTGGATGATCGGGCACGGTTCCACGTCGCCCCAGGGGGAGATGTGGTGGCTGATGCCGGTCGCCGCAGGACATAGGGCCTGGCCCTTGTCATCCCAGTAAGCGTCGACGAACGCGATCGGCTTCTCGTTGCGCATCTCGACCGCGAAGCGGCGCACCTTGAGTACCTGCTCCGGGGTCAGGGCGAGCTCGGGAGCGGCATCGGGTCCAACCGGGCGGTAGGTGTGGAACCAGCAGTAGGCCACGCCGAGATCGATCAGGCGATCGACCCATGTCTCGGTCACCAGGTCGTCGAAATTGGTCTGACAGACGCTGCTGGCCACGCCGGTGATCAGCTTGTTCCGCACGCAGGCCTCGATGCCGGCCAGGCTGCGATTCAGGACGCCCGGCTGCCCGCCGCGGCGCTCGTCGCTGACCACATCGTCGCCCTCGACACTGATCAACGGCGTCACGTTGCCTGCGCGCCGCATGCGCTGCGCCATCTCGTCGTCGATGAAGTGGCCGTTGGTGAAGACCTGGAAGTAGCAGTCGGGATGCGCCTCGAGCATGTCCATCAGCTCCGGGTGCATGAACGGCTCACCGCCCAGGATCCCGAAGAAGGAGTTGCCATGCTTCTTCGCGTTGTCGATCAGGCGGTTCATGTCCGCCAGGTCGATGCGCTTCTGAGGAGCCGCCACGTCCACCCAGCAACCGGTGCAACGCAGGTTGCAGCTGTTGATGATCGAGATGTAGAGGAAGGGCGGGAAGACCTCGCCCTTCTTCAGGCGCTTCTTGAAGCGCTGGACCGAGAGCATGCCCTTGAACCCGAAGTTGTAGGCGAACTTCCAGATCAGCCGCAGGTCGGTGGTGCGCAGCATGCGCGCGCCGAAGGAGATCAATGCCATCTCAGATGCCCCATTCTTCCTGGCTGGGCGCGGGACGCGCGTCCTGCACGGTCTGCGAGCGGGCCATGCGCTTCTCCATCTTTTCCTTGGCGCGCTCGGCGCGCTCGGTGATGTCACCCGCGGACGGGAGCGACATGAGCACCTCGTCCGGGATATCGAGATCCTTCTTGAGCTTCTTGAGGCAGCGCTTGCGCTCCAGCAATGCGCGCGATTCGTCGCGCTCCGTGGAGAAGCGCTTCTTCGAGTCATCGCGCCGCTTGCGCAGGGAGGAATAGATATCCCCGCCCAGCAGCGCCGAGATATCGACCTTCATCGACTCCGTCTCGATGTCCGCCTTGCGCACCACGTCGCCGTTGATCGGCCCCTTGCCGTACTTCGGGAACAGGATCGCGACCTCAGGACACACGCGCGAGCAGGCCGGGCAGTTGGTCTTGCACTTGTCCTCGTTGCGCACCTCGATCTGACCGCCCGCGTCCACGCCATAGACGTCGAACAGGCAGAAAGAGAGGCACTGCATGCAGTTCGTGCAGCGCTTGTAGTCGAGCACCGGGAACCAGGGCAGCCAGGATCCGGAGCTATCCGGTCCGGGGGCTGTGAAGGATCCGATGCGCTCGATGATCTCCGGGGCGGCCTGGTTCCCGACCTCCTCGATGTGTATCTCGGGCCCTCCGGGCTCCCCGTTCTCGCCGGGCGCGCGCTCGATCTCCGGCAGCACGCCGCCCTCGAATCGCCCCAGCACGACCATCGGCGTGTCGTCCATCGGGGTCACGCGGCCGCCGCCCGCGGGCCGCGTGAACGTGTGCCCGGCTTCCAGCAAGCCACGCATCAGGTCTCCGACGAGGGCTCCCTCGAGGGGCGCGGCTCCCGGGCCTTCGTACAGCACAACTCTCATAATTTGGCCTCGGTCTGGGTCTCGTCGCCCGCCTCGGGCTCGCCAGATGCGCGCGCGAGCTCGGCCAGCTCGTCCTCGGGTTCGACGATGGGCGCCTGTTGAATATCGGGCGCGAGGGCGCGCTCGACGATCTCGCCCGCGGCTCGCGTGCGCATGTTAAGGATCTCGACGCCCGTCTCGGGCAACGGCGTTCCGGCACCATGGAAGAGCCAGGTCACCGCGCGCGGGAAGCACGCCGCGATCTTCAGGTCCCCGCAGGCCGCGACGCGCGCCAGGGTCGGGTCCTTGCGCGCCGCCATCTCACACAGGTCGGGCACGGCCTCGAAGGCCACCCCCGACTCGGTCAGCCCCGTGAGGACCTCGTCGCGGACCTCCTTCGGGAGCACCTTCGCGTAGGCGCAATGGCAGTAGAGGACCGTCGCTCCGGTTTCAGTAGTCATGCGTCGCCCTCGCCGACCGAGATCACATCGCGGTGGACGGGCACGGGCCGCCCGGGCCGGAAGTGCTCGCTGTGCTCGACGCCCCAGTCGAGCCCGTGGCGCGTCATGCACTCCGCCAGGACCTCCCTGCTCGCCTCCGCGAGCACGTCGGGATCGGCCTCGGCGCGCAGGTTGATGATCAACGAGCCGCCCGTGACCCGATCGAGCAAGGATTCGCGCACGTCCGCGTCGCCCTCGCTCGTGACCATGCTGATGGCGGCCAGCTGACCATCCTCATGCCCCGCATCGAGGGTCATCTTGAGGTGCGCGATCTCCGCTCCGGCGGCCAGCACGCGATCGCGGATGCCGTCGCACAGCTCGCGCAACAGGGCGTTCGCGTCGAATTCCGCCGAGGGCGCGATGGCGACCGTGCTGTTCAGCCAGCCGAGCAGCGCCTCGCCCTCTGCGTAGGTGTCGTAGTCCACATCCATGGTCGGCTGCACGCAGCCCTCGCCCGAGAGGATGCGCTCGAACCAGCTGTCCAGCCCGATGCCCTCCTTGGCCGAGACCTGCAGGACATCGGCCCGCGGAAAGCGCGACCGCAGTGCGTCCGACAGGCGCTCGAGCGCATCGGGCGCGCGGGTCTCGCACTTGTTGATCACGATAATGTCCGCTTCCTCGAGCTGCTTCTCGTAGACGTAGACGACCTTCGCCGAGAAGGAACGTCCACTCTCGAGCCCGAGGATGCGAGCCGCACGCTTCGGGTCCACGAGCACCGACAGCGGCGCGATCGCAAAGCGGTCCCCGTAGATGCGGCGCAGGGGATAGCTGACGGTCGCCATCAGGTCCGTACAGCTTCCGACGGGCTCGGCCACGAAGACATCCGGGCGAGTGCGCTCGGTAAGTTTGCCCACCGCGTCGCTGAGTGTGTCGAAGCGGCAACAGAAACAGCCGCCACCGATCTCCTCGACCTCGAAACCCTGGCTGCGCAGGATCGACGAGTCGACGAGGCCCGTACTCTGATCGTTGGTGATGAGTCCGGCGGACAGGCCGCTGGCGGTCAGGTGAGCCGCAAAGCGCCCGACCGCGGTGGTCTTGCCGGCGCCCAGGAAGCCGCCGATCATCACGTAGCGTGCCCGGGTGTCCGCAGCCGTGGCGTGGTTCTTGGAGGCGTTCATGCGTCCTGCCCCTGCATGCGATCGATGGTCGCGTCGAGCAGGCCGGAGTAGCCCGCTGCATCCATGCAGGCCGGGTCCGGTGTGCCGCGCAGGCTGAACAACCAGCCGCTCTCGTAAGGGGAAGAGTGCAACAGGTCGAGGTCCTCATCCAGCTCCGGATTGGTGGCCACGAAGGCACCATCCATAGGAGAGAACACGTCGGTCACGGCCTTGAAGCCCTCGATCCAGCCCACGACCTGACCGGTCTCGACCGCGTCGCCCGCAGCCGCCTCGAACTCGAATTCGACCGGGTCGCCCAGCATGCGCAGGGCGAACTTGGTGAAGCCGATGCGCCACAGATCTTCCCCCTGCCCCCAGACCCACATGTGCGCCGCGGTGTAGCGACGGTCATGGGGCAGGCGGGTGGAGAACTTGGACCGCTTGTAGCGCAGATACGGTTGGGTCTCGGACATCGACTTGGTTGGCACTCCCCGCGGCGAGACGCAGGTGGGGCCCCTTAGGGTATGCGCAACCGGGGGGCCCGGGGAAGCCTCGAACCCTTCTGACAGGAAGTTGACCCGCGTCAGAACCCTGCAAAACAGGGCCCCATCCCCCGCCGCGCTTCCGGGGCCGAGCCGAGCCCCCGTGCACGCCGCTCAGAAGGGGCGCGCGGCCCCCTCAGCCTCAGGGCCGCTCCGCGTCGACGTAGGTGCCCCGCTCCCAGAGCGAGCGCGCATCACGTGCAAAATAGGGCACGCACCAGCC
>JBLHKW010000073.1:0-23763 GCA_047618565.1 Planctomycetota bacterium | reverse complement strand
GCAAGGAGTGCGAAGTCGAGACGGCGGAGGCGGCCCTGTAGGGCCGCTGAGCACGGCTCGACGAGCACGACGCAGCGGCGGCGGAGAGGGCGAAGTCGAGTAGGGAGTTTTTAGGGCGGGCTGCTAGTGCCAACAGAGCGGTCATCCTGGATCGGATCCAGGCGGCCAGGCCGGGCACCCACATTCGCGTACCCGGGACCATGAAATGGCTGGCTCATAGCGGTAGGTTCTGACCTGTCCCAGGACGCCGCCCGCGCCCGCTGCGTGGGCGTCGACCTCCTTCGTCACATCCTCGACCCACCGCTGCCCAGGCACCCCATGCGCAAGCCGCTCGCCACTCTCTGCCTCGTTTCCCTCGCCGGCTCGAGCATCGCCGCGCCCCAGGGCGTCGGCGCGCGCACGAACGCCATGGGCGGAGCCGAGGTCGCCTCCGCCAATTACCGCAACGCGGGTCTCGCAAATCCCGCCCTGCTGGCACGACACAAGGAACGTGAGGACTGGGGCGTGGTGCTGCCGGCGCTCAGCGCGCTCGCTTCCGACCCGGACAACCTGGTCGACGCGGCCGAGGCTTTCGTCGACGAGTTCGATCGCATCGAGGCAATCTTCAACGTCCCCGCCGCTCCGACGCAGGCGGACCTCGACGCCCTGGCAGCCGCGCTGGACGATCTCGACCAGCGACTCGTGAATTTCGACGTGAACGCTGGCTTCACGGTTGCCGTCCCGTCGAACAGCCTGGGGTTGACCATCGTCGTCGAAAACCGTGTCTCGGGGCTCAGTTTCATGGACGTCGATCCGGCCGATGCAGCGGCGATCAGTGGTGCCTTCGGTGGGACCACGCTGCCAGACCTGCTCTCCAACGCAGTCGTCTCGGCGGCGCTGATCTCGAACTACGGGGTTGCCATGGCACGCACCTTCCAGGTCGGCGGCAAGAACCTCTCGGTCGGTGTAACGCCCAAGGTCCAGGTGGTCGAGACCTTCAACTATCGCATCGACGCGGACGATTTTGACCCGGATGACGAGACCGGCGACTTCACGGACGAGGCCTTCCGACGCTCGGAGTCGAACTTCAACGTGGATGCGGGCTTGCTACTCGAGGCGACCGACAAGGTCTCGGTCGGTCTAGCGTTGCGCAACCTGATCGGGAGCGACATCCAGTCGGTCACGACGCTCGGCGAGCAGTACACGTACAGCATTGACCCGATGGCGACGCTCGGCGCGTCCTGGAATGCCGGTGGCGTAACACTCGCAGCCGACGTGGACCTGACCAAGACCGAGCCCTTTGACTTCGCCGCCGGGTCGCAGTTCGTGGGCGTCGGGGCCGAGCTTGGTTGGGGCTGGGGCCAAGTGCGCGGTGGGTACCGCATGGACCTTGAGAATGAGCGCGAGGATCTGCTCACCGCCGGTCTGGGATTCTCGCCCTGGGGCGTCTTCACGCTCGACCTCGCCGGCAGCGTCGGCGAAGAGACCTTCGGCGCTTCACTTCAGTTAGGCTGGAGCTTCTGAGCGGAGTACGACGCCGTATGCTGCGCCCGTGGGAAACCTCGACTGGACGCTCTTCGGCCTCTACCTGACCGCAATCGCCCTGGTCGGGCTGTGGAACGCACGCGCCAGCCACACGACGCGCGCGTTCTTCGTCGCGGACCGATCGATCCCCTGGTGGGCAGTCGGACTGTCCGTGATGGCGACCCAGGCCAGCGCCATCACGTTCATCGGAACGACAGGCAAGGGTTACGCGGACGGGATGCGCTTCGTCCAGTTCTACCTGGGCCTGCCCGTGGCGCTGGTGATCCTGGCCTTCACGTTGCTGCCCGTCTATCAGCGCGCGGGCGTGTTCACGGCCTACGAGCTGCTTGGGCGGCGCTTCGACGCGAAGACGCGCCTGTTGTCCAGCCTGGTGTTCCTGCTGCAGCGCAGCCTCTCGCTGGGCGTCGTCGTTTACGCCCCATCGATCGTGCTCTCGATGCTGCTCGGCTGGAGCCTGCCCGTGACCGTCGGTGTCATGAGCGCCGTCGCCATCGCCTACACCTCGGTCGGAGGCATCAAGGCCGTGATCTGGACCGACGTGGTGCAGATGGGCCTGATCTTCGTGGGCATGGGCGTGTGCTTCGTGGTCATGCTCGGCCGCTTGCCAGCGGGTAGCTCGCTTACCGACGCGCTCGAGCTCGCACGCCTGACAGGCCGCACGCGCGTGCTCGACTTCTCCTTCGACCCGGCCAACCGCTACACCGTCTGGTCCGGCCTGATCGGCGGGACGTTCCTGTTTCTGTCCTACTTCGGCTGCGACCAGAGTCAGGTGCAGCGCTTCCTGGCGGGCCGCTCCCTGCGCGACAACCAACGTGCGCTGCTCTTCAACGCGCTGCTCAAGATTCCGGTGCAGCTATTCGTGCTGCTCCTGGGAGTCCTGCTGTTCGCGGTCTTCCACTTCGAGCATCCTCCGCTGCTGTTCGACGCGAACGTGGTCGAGCGTATCGAGGCCAGCGACCAAGCACAGCAGCTCCATGAACTGGAACAGGCCCATGACCAGGCCCTGACCCTGCGTCAGAACCACGCCCAGGCGCTCTTTGCTGACGGTGAGACCGAGGCCGGCTCGCAGTACCTGGAAGCGGACGCGGAACTCAACGACATTCGCGCGTCGGCCGTAGCCTTGGCGCGCACGATCGAACCGGACTACGACGACACGAATTCCGTGTTCCCGTACTTCATCATCCACAACCTTCCGGCCGGGCTGGTGGGCCTGCTCCTGGCCGCGATCTTCGCGGCCGCCATGTCGAGCATCGACTCGGAGCTGAATGCCTTGTCCACCACGACCGTCGTGGACGTCTACCGCAGACACCTGCGCCCGAATGCGACGGACGAACACTACCTGCGTGCGGCACGCCTCTTCACCCTGTTGTGGGGCGCGCTGGCCGCCACCTTCGCCCTGTTCGCGGCGCGCCTCGGGTCGGTGATCGAGGCCGTGAACATCATCGGCTCGTACTTCTACGGGTCGCTGTTGGGCGTCTTCATCCTGGGCTTCGGAACGCGCAGGGCGAATGGCCACGGCGCCTTCTTCGGACTCCTGGCGGGCATGGCCACGGTGGCACTGGCCGAGCGCCTGGCCGGCGTCGCGTGGTTGTGGCTGAATCCTATCGGTTGCGGCGCGACACTGGGCGTGGGCCTGGCGGTCTCGGCCCTGACGCGCGCCACGGACGGATCAGTCGGCCGGGAATAAGGACCGGTCGAGCTTCGGAAACAGGCGCAACGCATTCTTGTAGTAGAGCTTGCGCAGGACCTTATCGCCGAGATTCAGCCCGTACATCTTCCAGAACGCGTGACGGCGCCGGTAGTAGTCGAAGTACTCGTCGGCCGTCTCGAGCACGCGAAAATAGACGTGGTACTCGTCCGGCGCCCAGGCGTCCTTGCCGAACAGAACGCGGTCCTGATAGCGCTCGAGCCATGCGCGTGCGAAGCGTGGTTGCCGGCCGAGCTCGGCCAGCACGGCTCCGATCTCCGTGTACACGTTCGGGTAGCGGTCCAGCAGGCCGCCGAGCTGTTCGAGGTCATTGGCCAACCACCCCAGGTGCGCATTGATGAACGTCGTCCCGGGGTGTCGTGCGAACACGCGGTGCTGCTCGGCCATGACCTCCTCCCATGTGAACCGGGTCGGGTCCTGCTTGCGTCCGGGTTTCTGGTAGAGCTCGTACCAGCGCTCGTTCTGCCCGTCCCAGGGCTGCCAGAACTGCGCCGGATCCGCGGAGTGGATCAGGACCGGCACGTCGAGCTGCGCGCACATGCGCCAGATAGGGTCGATGCGTTCGTCGTCGACGCGCACTCGCTGGCCCGAATCGTCCACCACCGACATGCCCAGGCTCTTGTAGATCTTGAGGCCCGCGGCCCCCGCGGCGACGTCCTCGGCCAGCTGGCTCGCGGTGCGTGTGCCCCAATCAGGGTCGTCGATGCCCTCGAAGCTGATGTTCGTGAACACCAGGAAACGCGCTGGTTGACTGCTGGCGACGTTGGCCAGCGCGCCCCGCAGGAACTCCTCGCTGTCATCCACACGCCCGCTCAGGTTCACCATGACCGCCATGTTCAGCGCGTCCATGTCGTCGACCAGCAGATCCAGGTCCTGGGTCGGCATCTGCCACTGGTGGTTGTGGACGTCGACGAAGGGAAACTTTGCGTGGGTGACCACGGTCTCCGGAACGACCAGCGACGAGGGCGGATCGTAGTCGATGACCGTGGGCGTTTCGGAGACCTCGGGAGCGGCCGTGTGACAAGCACACAGGACGGCCATGAGGCACGGCAATACGGGCTGCTGCAGTCGGCGTTTCATGCCGACATGAAGGCGCGTGGTGGCCCGCCCGTCAACACACTTCCCGCCGAAGCGTCGGGAAGACTCAGTCCATGTGCGCAATCACGCGCTCATCGCCCATCTGCAGGGAGAGCGCCACCTTGCGCGCGACGTTGCCGAACACGTTCTCGTAGATACGGAGCGTACCCTTGGTCAGTATGCGGCGCATGAAGTCCACCCAGGCCCAGTAGCGAGGGCCGGATAGTCCCTGGGCCTTGGCATAGAGCTTGGCCTGCTCGGCGACCATGTACTCGCTGAAGAGCATGTACATGATCAGGTAGACCTTGGTCAGAATGCGACGCTTGATCAACCAGGGCGTGATCGCCATCAAGGACGGGAAGCGCACGACGATCGGGAAGAGCTTGTGTAGGTTCTCGATCTCGCGCTTCTCGTCGAACTCGATGCTGGAGGTGCGGTTGAACTTGACCGGGAAGTCGTCGTACGCGGCGACCGCGTAGCCCATCTCCTTGGTCATATCCTCGATGTCGAACATCGGATAGGGCTGCATGATCGACACCAGAGGGTGGTCGACCTTGCAACGGATGTTCAGGCGCACGGTCTCGAACTCGTCCTCCATGCTCGCGCCCGGGCCGCCCAGCATGTTCAAGGAACCGAGGCGAATGCCGTGCTTCTTGATCCAGCCTGCGGAATCCTCAAGCTGCTTCAGGGTCGTGTTCTTCTTGAAGACCGCGTTGCGGATGTACTCGTTGGCGGACTCGAAGGCGACGCGCGCGTAGACGCAGCCGGCCTTCTTGAGCTGCTCGATGTGCCGCTCCTTGGTCATGTTCGCCATCAGGATGACGTCGAACGGAATACCAATCTCCTTCGGGTACTTCTCGCAGAACTCGTCCAGCCACTTGCCGGAGAGGTTGAAGATGTCGTCCAGGAAGTGGACGAACTTCAGCGGGTACTTCGAGCGTACGTCCTTGATCTCCGCGATGACGTGGTCGACCGAGCGCTTGCGCACGTACTTGGCGTTGGTCGTGCTCATGACCTTCTTCTTCAACGCGTGGTGGAAGCAGAAGGAGCAGTTCATCGGGCAACCGCGCTGGGTCACGAACACCTTGCGGTCGGACTGCGCGTAGACCGGGCCGGCGTCGTAGACGAGCGAACGGTCAGGAAATCCAAGACTGTCGAGATCCTGGGTCGGCGGGCGCTGACCATTCTTCAGGATCTCACCCGTCTTGCGATCGCGGAACCAGAAATTGTCAACGAAGTTGTGGTCCTCGCCGGCCTGCAGCTTGTCGAGGAACTCGACGATTGCTTCCTCACCTTCGCCGCGACAGATCGCGTCGATGTGGTCGTACTTCTCCAGCATCTCCGGCGTGAACGTCGGGTGCGGGCCGCCGAAGATCGAGAACACACCGGGCAGCTCCTGCTTGACGCGCTGGTTGATATCCGCGAAGTACAGGTGCATGCCCGTGGTCACCGAGTAGCACACCACGTGCGGATCAATGTCCTTGATCTTCTGGATCCAATCCTTGTCGGGCAGGAAGAGCGCCTGGCACTCGTGACCCGCGTCCTTGATGGCGCGCGACAGCCACATCATGCCGAGCATTTCCTGCGGCAAGTATTCGTTGATGAAAAGGACTCTCATGGCGTGCTCGTTGCGTGAATATAAAAAAAGGGTGTCGACCCGGAGGGCGCTTCATGCGCTGGCTCCCGCTGGTCCGCTCGCCCGAAAGTATATCGGAGTCTATCGGCTCGTGGGGGGGCCATGCCCTTTGGCCCCTTCCAAGAAGGGTTTACGGCCACCCAGCGTGCAGGTCGGTGTCCTGCGAAAATTATTCCCGGAAAGCCCCTGCAACCACCGGCAGGGGCTTTCCGGCGACCCTGGCCAGGGCCTGCTCGACCTGGCCGAAGGTGCCAACGCGAGTGAATGCGCGCGCGCGCTCGAGTCCGTCGGCCACGAAACGGCGTGCCAGCTCCGGATCCGACAGGATGCGCGTGATGGCCGCGGCCAGCTCATCCGGCCTATCAGGGCTTACCAGCAGGCCGTTTTGCCCGTCCACCACGACCTCCGGATTGCCGCACACATCGCTTGCGATCATGGGCGTTCCCAGGCTCTGCACCTCGAGCAGGGTGTGTGACAGGCCCTCGTACTCGGAATTGAGCACGAAGACATCGGCCGAGCGGATGTAGAGCGGGATGCGCTCGTGGGCCACGTTGCCGAGGAAGTGGGCGCGCTCCGCCAGCCCGAGCTCGGCTGCCAGTGCGCGCCATTCTGGCTCCATGTCGCCGTCACCCGCGATCAGCAGGTGTACGTCCGCTGGCAGCTGAGCCAGGGCGCGCAGAATCCCGTCGACCCGCTTCCAGCCCATCAACCGACAGATCGTCAGCACATAGCGTGGCTCGACGTCCAGGTCCAGGGCGCGGCGCGCCTGCTCGGGAGTCTCACGCACGTCCTCGACCCGCGGGCCGTGGTAGGCGTTGAAGATGCGCTGCACCTTGTCCGGCGGCACGCCGTGGTGCTCGATCAGCAGGTCGCGCAGGAAGTCGGAGCACGAGATGATGTGACGGCACCACTTCCACCAGCGTCGCTGCAAGAAGCGCGTCAGGCGCACCTTGAAACCGTAGTCCCTGGTCTGGAAGGTCACGATGTCGTCCTGGCCGCACCAACCCTTGCGGTGGGCGATCTCCCAGGAGCCGTCGACCATGATGCGGATGGTGCACGGAACCCCGCGCAGCTTCGCGGCCAGTACGTGCAGGAGCGCCAGGTGTTCGTTGACGTAGACCACATCGGCCCAGCTAGCCTCGCGCAGCACGGCCCAGAAGGCCTTCAGGTAGCGCACCGGCAACGGTCCACGGGGAATCGCCGTGATGCGAAACGGGTGCCCCTGGGGCGCGCTCTCCGAGCAGAAAGCCACGACGCGGACCTCGTGGCCGCGCTCCATCAGAAAGCGCGCGACGCTCGGCACGTAGACGGCCGGCCCACCCAGGTCAGGCGGAAAGACAGGCGATGTGATCAGAACGCGCATGAATTCGAAGCAGGTTGCCCCTCACCCGGCAGAGCACCCCTGGCCGACATCATGGGTGTGCTCGTTCCGACCTCGGGCGCGTGGAATCAGCCGTGCACCGGAATGCGGTCGTCGTTGTTGCTGCACCGTTCATCCTCGAGCGCCTGCAGACGCTCCTCGGTGATATCCCCGGTAGGGTAATCCCCGTTGAAACAGGCGTTGCAGAAGTCGCCGATCGCGGGGTTGCCCTCCAGCCCGGCCTTGTTCATCGATTCCCGGTCCAGGTACATCAGGTAGTCGACACCGATGCGTTCTGCCACCTGATCGACCGTCTGGCCGTTGGCGACGAACTCGCGCTTGCTGGCCATATCGATCCCATAGGGGCAAGTCGCTACCAGCGGCGGGCTGGTCACACCGAAGTAGACCTGCTTGGCGCCCGCGTCGCGGGCCATCTGAACGATGCGTCGCGATGTGTTGCCGCGCACGATCGAATCGTCCACAAGCAAGACGTTCTTACCATCGAACTCGATCGGGATCGGGTTGAGCTTGCGCCTGATCGAGGTGTTGCGGCTCTGCTGGTTCGGCATGATGAAGGTACGCCCGATGTAGCGGTTCTTCACGAGCCCCTCGCGGTACGGAACGCCGAGTTCCTGAGCCATGGTCATGGCCGCATCGCGCGACGAGTCCGGGATGGGAATGACCACATCCGGCATGGGGGCGCCCAGTTCCTTCCACTGGCGGCCGAGGGCGTGCCCGAAGCGCTGGCGGGTCTTGTACACCGAGATGTCGTCCAGGAAGGAGTCGGGACGCGCGAAGTAGACCAGCTCGAAGATGCACGGGCGGTGCGGCTTGTCGGCGAGCTTCTTGCGGATCACCTCGCGCTCGGCGGTGACCATGACAGCTTCGCCGGGACCGATATCGATGGTCCGCTCGTATCCGTTCGTACTGAGCACGACGCTTTCGGAAGCGCAGGCGTACCACATGCCCTCGGGCGTCTTCTTCTCGCCGAAACAGATCGGCTTGATCCCGTGCGGATCCCGGAAGGCGACCATGCCCATGTCAGCGATGGTGGCCACGACCGAGTACGCGCCCTTGACCTCGCGGTAGACCTTCTCGACCGCTGCGAAGACGTCTGCGACCTCGATCCGTCCGGTCTCGTTGATGCGATCCGCCAGGCCTTTCTGGAAGACGTAGAGCAGGACCTCCAGATCGCAGCTGGAGTTGAGTCGCGTTCCGGTCTTCGTGAAGTACTTGCGCGTCAGCTCCGCGAAGTTCGTGACGTTGCCGTTGTGCACCATGGCCACGCCCAGGGGGAACGTGTGGTGGAACGGCTGCGCGTCCTCGTCGTGGGATGCCCCGACCGTCGGATAGCGCACATGCCCTAGACCGAGGTTGCCGCGCAGGCGCATCATGTTGTCTTCATTGAAGACCTCGATCACCAGACCATGCCCCTTCTTGACGTGGAACGAGTCGGTGAAGGTGGTGATGCCGGCCGCGTCCTGTCCACGGTGCTGCACGGCCAACAGGCCCTCGTACAACTCTCCCGCGACGTCGGTCCCGTCAGGACCGTAAATACCAATGAATCCGCACATGTTGAGGGGTCCCAGGCAGCCGCCGGCGGGGGTTGGGAACCGGGCCGCCCGCGCGACGTCCCGAGATTCCTGCTCCGGTCTCACCACTGGAAGGCAGACAGGATAGGTCGACTCCGGACGGGGGACAACCCGGCAAAGGCGGGACCCTTCGCAGCAGGTTCGAAATGGCAGCTGCCCGGCCCTTTCCCGTGCCAGGCGAAGCCCGGGGCCGTCCACGACCCCGTCGGACCACGGGCCGGCGAGGACCGCTTCCGGGGGGTATCTACGCTTGTCACGCCATCCAAAATGAAGGCGTGCCCGGTTCTCAGCTCAGGGCCGGAGCTTCTCCGCAGCCCGCCCGAGTTCCGCGTGGAGCTCGGTTGCGACGCGCACGTCCGCCGTCGCCGCCTGCATCCGGGTCTGCAGATCCTGCACCCGCGCGTAATGCCCCTGGACATCGATATCTGCCTGCTCGACCGTCACCCGGCTCGCCTGGGCGCTGTCGAGTACCGCCAGGGCACGCGCCTTCTCGAGCATCACCTGTGCCGAGCACAGCTTCACCCGCTCCTGCGCCAGACCGCGCGAACGATCCGCCTGGACCTGCTCGAGCTTGCGCAGCTCGATCTCCTGCTCCACGCGCTCCAGGCAGGCCTTGTCATGGGCCTGGAGCTGGCGCGCCGCAGCGGCCTCGGTGGCCGTGCCGCGCTCCTCCCCGATCCGGGCCAGCAAGGCCGAGAGCTTGATCTGAGAGCGCGCCACGTCGCGCCGCTTGCGTGCCACGTCGAGCCGATCGCGGGCGTCCTGCCTGGCGAGGACCGCTGCCGCGAGGGCATCGTTGGCCTCGTCGCGGTCGAGGCGCGCCTGGCGCACGCCCTCCATCTGATCGTGGGAGAGCTGGACGAGGAGGCCGTCGTCAACGCGGACGGAGGGGCCGGCCGAACAGCCGAGAGACAAGAGCGCGAGAAACAGCAGAATCGAAGGCATGGTCAAGATCGAGGTTGGGCGGATCATCGGCCTGACCGTTCGGCCTGCGAAGCGGCCTACCCTGAACTAAATTCGGAAATCCGCTCCTGAATCCAGCTCGCGATCTCGCGCGCGGCCCGCTCGGAGTCGTCGGCGTCCACCATCAGGCCGTACTGCTTCCCGCGCTCGCTATGCCTGTAGAGCGGGTCGTAGTAGTGCTTCAGCAGCTGCCGCACGACCTCGGGCTCGTCGCCTCCGTCGAACAGACTGACGAGCGGCACCTTCTTCTCCATGCGCGCCTCGACCACAGCCAGCTGGGCACGCAACTGAGGGCGCGCCGCGGGCTCGGCCAGGTAGTCGTCGAGCAGCACCTGCACGCGGCGCTCGACGGACGCGACCAGCTCGATGTTCTGCGCAGACTGCATGGCGTTCCAGAGGCTCTCGGGAACGGTCGCGTCGCCCACGCGCCTGCTCTCGCCCTCAAACACGACCACCTGCGGATACCCGGCGAGCATGCGCTCGAAGATGCGCGTCTCGAAGCCCTTCTGGGTCGTGGGTTCGAGTCCCACCATCCCGAGCAGGGAACTGCGGTGGCCTGCGTGCGCCTCGAGGTCCATGACCCACCCAGGCTGGAGGCGCTCGAGCGCACGCAACACCAGAGTCTTGCCAACACCGGTCAGGCCGCGCAGCACGAATGCCCGCGGCGCCTGCCAGCCCGCGATCTGCTCCATGCAGTGCCGCCTGTAGGACTTGTAGCCGCCCTCCAAACCGACCGCTGACTCGAGTCCGAGCGCGCGCAAGAAGGCGACCACGCTGCGCGACCGCAGGCCGCCACGCCAGCAGTGCAGGACCACGCAGGGGCTGGGCAGGTCGCCCACGCGGTGCCCCTCAAGCTGCTGCTCGAGCCGTTGCAACCCGCCCGACGTCGCCTCGAGCACAGCTTTCTCCAGCCCATCCGCGGAATCTCCCCACCCCGCAGGCAAGGCCGGCCCCACGAGCGACGCGATGCGCTCCACCAGCGAGCGGATGCGTTCCACGGCCAGCACGCGAGCCTCCTGAAAGGCAGCGTCCGGCGAGAACTGCTTGTAGAACAGGCCGACGATGGCGCGCCCCTCGTCATCGAACAGCGGAACATTATGTGCGCCGGGGATGTGATCCTCCGCAAACTCGGCCGGACTGCGCAGGTCGATCACGGTCGGCGCTGACCCGCGCGCACACTCGTCGACAGAGCCCAGCGGCGGCAACAGGGCCTCGACCCCGATCATCGGTACGGATGTTGTCCAGGTCTTCAACAGGGCGCTCCTCGATCCACCAAGGTAACACGCACCGCGTATCAGAGCCTCGAACGGGCGAAAATGGTAGGCCTGGCCAATCGCCGTACCACTCCAAGTTCGGTGGGCCAGGGTGGTGTCGTCTGCGATGAACGCCCGGGCGGCCTTGCCCTCCTGGCAGGCTGGTTACGCGATCTGTCTTCGCTCGGCCGTCGCCTTCCCGCGTACCTCTTGCCAGGTGATCTTTCCGCAGCCCGGGCAGCCGTTCCATTGACGTGGTTCACCGGCGGCCTTGAAACGCACGCCGCCGGCGCTCCACAGGTCGGCCTTGTGCCCGCAGGTGCACCCCATCAACCATTCGCGCGTGCCATCACGCACGGCTCGGAACGCGCGTTCAGAGAGCAGGGCCTTCAGGATGCGGTGATCCCCCGGCTGCGGCGGACCCGGCAAGAACTTGCGGCCTCCGATGACGATCAGGGTCGCGACACATACAAACAGGCCCATGAAGCGCAGCTTGACGCCAAGGAAGACCAGGGTGAGCGCGAAGGACCCGCCAGATATCAGGAAGACGTACGTCGGCATGCAACCCCCCCCCGTGGAGTGCGTGCTCGGTCATCGGCCGGATCCGAGCAGCGCGTGTGCACAATCTGAACTGCCTGGGTTTGGTGTCGCCTGCTCACCTACTTCGACATCCAACTTCGTATGCGCGGCCTTCGTCATTCATCTCTCGATCGCGCGGGCAGCCAGCATGCCTGCCTGAGGTGGCCGTCATCGTGAATGGGGCCGGTTTGGGCGGCCAAGGTGTCTCAGTCTTCCGTCGCACTGGAGGCGATTCGCTTCAGGTCCACCAGGACCTCGCGCCGCTCTTCCGCCCCCTGCGCGACGAACTCGTCGAAGGCCGCGTAGAAGGCCGCGAGGCTCTCGAATCTCGTGTACTCCACCAAGGCCGCCTCCCAGCCCAACGTGTCCACGAGCTCGTAGTAGTCCGAATAGAATTCCTGAATCGAGCGAGAGGGCGACGAGTGGATCACGAAGGCCACGGCCCAGCTCCCGGTCATGTAGGCCAGGTGCCAGTAGTACGGCTCGACCTCTTCCGTAGCGGCGTCGATGTCCTCCATCTGATGGATGCCGAAGCGAGTAAAGAAGGCAGCGCGCGTCTGGAACTCGGTTTCCTCGCGCAGGCGATACTCAAGACTGCCAAGCATGTCTTCCATCAGCCCTTCGAACTCACACCAGCCATTCATGGAACCCAGGTAGCTCGCCAGGAATTCGGCGCCGCCCTCCATCATCCATGTTGGCGTCGCGGCGTGGCTCATCTGGAAGACGTGCGTGTACTCGTGAATGCCGCGCGTCTCGACCGGCCCGCCCATGGCGTGGATGTTCGTGAAGACCAGCTCGGCCAGGGGCGGATCCACACGGTCGGCCATGGACAGGTACGCTTCGGGCTCTCGGCCTGCGCGAGACTTGTCCACGAGCTCCTTACCCGGGCCAAGCCTGCAATCCCGCATGCCGTCGGGAGACGCGGCCTCCCGACACGAACAGTAGGCTTCGATGATGCTCTGACGCACGCTCTCGCTCTCCAGCTCGTCCACCTGTTCACCGAGAATGTAGACCTGGACCGGACCATAGTTCCCGAGAAACGCGCGCGTCACATCGATGCCCGCGCGCACCCGCGCAGGCCAGATGGGATCGTAGCCCTCGTTCAGCACATAGGTCGGCGCGTGCTCCACGCGCTTCACCCGCACGCGATCACCCGACGAGACGGTCTGTGATCCATGAAGTGCAACGCCAGACCCGATGCCCGCGGCCGCAACCAGAGCAAACATGCATGCCCGCGCCCTGCGCGCACGATTCGTGGCCTTATTGAAGTGGGTGCGGTTCATGAAGATGCGGGCCTGAGTTCATCAGCGACAGCGAGCCTTGCGCGCCAGAGTAACAGAGGCAATAAACGGCCTGCACGGTGGTCCATATGTGGGATCCAGCCGTGGGACCGTCGGAACGTGCCTGAACCCGGTACACGTGAACAGACCTCGATGGCGTGGGCCTCACCCGAAGAGCTGCTGCCCGAGCGCGGTGTAGCGCTCCAGCAAGTCTGCGTAGACCGCGGCCAGGCTGGCGTCGGGCTCGAAGGCGACCGGGTCCGCAGCGGGGGTCCAGCTGCGCGGATGTCGTCCGCTTTCCATCCAGCAAGCCTGTAGCGCGGCGCCGAGCGCCGCGGACTCCGGTTCGACCGCCACTTCCAGTGGCTGCTGCACGAGGTCGCACAGGATGCGTGCCCAGAGCGGGTTGCGGGCACCGCCGCCCACGAGGCGCAGGCGATCGACGGGTAGGTCCAGGTCTCGTAGCCGCGAGAGTCCCTGCGCCAGGGCCAGACTCGCTCCCTCGATCGCGGCGCGATAGATGCGCTCGGGCCGCAGTCCGCCGGGTCGCAGGCCGTGCAGCACGCCGCAGGCATGGGGCCAGTCGGGACTGCGCTCGCCGGTGAGGTAGGGCAGGAACAACAGGCCATCGCAACCCGCAGGCACGCCGGCGGCTGCGGCACTCAGGTCCTCGTGGGTGCCGCCCGTGAATGCGCGTGCCTCATCGACGACGGTGGAGCAGTTCTGGGTGCACACCAGGGGAAGTCCGCCGCCGAGTGCATCTCGAAATGGCGCGACGACCCCGCTCGGGTCGAGCACTGCAGCCGCGCTGTGGCCGAAGATCGTCCCGCTCGTCCCGAGGCTCAGGATCCACGTGCCCTCCACGGTCGCGCCCGCGCCCAGCGCACTCATCATGTTGTCGCCACTGCCGACGGAGAGGGGCATCTCTCCCAGATCGAATCGTGCACACCACTTCGGAAGCAGATGGCTGTGGGTCGCGTCCGGGTCGAGCAGTCGCAGGAGCTGCCCCGGTAGATCGGGGTGCACCGCAGCGGCCGCCTCGAGCTCGTAGCGACCCTCGATCGGATGGTAGAGACCGGTGCCGGAAGCGTCCCCGTGGTCCGTTGCGAGCACGCCACCGAGCTGGAAGTTCAGCCAATCGTGGGGCAGCACGACGTGGCGCAGTCGTGCCGCCAGCTCCGGTTCGTGCTGCTGAAACCAAAGGACCTTCGGCGCCGTGAATCCGGGCGGCACCGGCCGCCCGACGAGCGTGCTCACGCTGCGCGCCTCTTCGACGGCCTCCACATCGCACCACAACTTTGCCGGCCGCAGGACGGCACCGTCCTCACCCAGGGGCACGAAGCCGTGCTGTTGACCGGAGACCCCCATTCCGAGCAGCGCGCTCCTATCCACAGCGGGATGCGCCAGAGCCAGGTCCATGGCCCGCTCGAACGCCGCCCACCAATCCGCTGGATCCTGCTCCGCGGCGCCGTGGCGCGGAGCACGCGGCGCCGGGAGTTCGGCCTGGCCGCGTGCGACAATGTGACCGGCGTCCGCATCGAACACGACGACCTTCACCGACTGCGTGCCGAGGTCAATGCCGATGTACTGGCTCATGCTTGCCAGAGCCGGCTAGCGAACACCGAGCAGGTGTTCCATGGCGAGCTGATCGAGCCGCTCGTAGCGATGACCACGCTGCGCGAGCAGGTCGGGGTCGATGTCGAGCGCTTCAATGGCCGCTGAGCTCTCGGCGGAATAGCCCTTGAGCAGCTCGCCGATGCCGGCCTCGTCTGCGTAATTTGCGGCCAGGATCTCCCCCACCTCCGGATCGCCGTCGAAGGCCGCGGCCTTGGTCGCGAGGATCTTGTAACTGCGCATGCATCCGCGCGCGAAGTCCCAGACGCCCTCGATATCCTCCGTGCGGTAGGCATGCGCGTCGAAGTGCAAGGGCCCCCCGTAGCCTGGAAAGCCGCCCGTACCCTGCAACAAGCGCACGAGGAAGAACGCGCCCTTGAGGTCTTCACTGGCGAACCGCAGGTCCTGGTCGTAGCGGCCGATGCGCTGTGCGTTGAGATCGATGTGGAAGAGCTTGTCCACTTCCATCGCCTGGGCCACGGCGTGCACCATGCTCAGGCCGGGCATGTTCTCGTGCGCGACCTCGGGGTTCACACCGCACATCGAACCGTGCTCCAGTGTCTCGATGAAATGCAGCATGTGCCCGGTGGTCGGCAGGTAGATATCACCGCGCGGCTCGTTGGGCTTGGCCTCGAGTGCGAACTGCAGCTGGAAGCCCTGATCGATGCTCCAGGCACACAGGAAGTCCAGGCACTCTCGATACCAGCGCAAGGCGTCGCGGCAGTCGCGCGAAGCATCGGACTCGACCCCCTCGCGCCCGCCCCAGAACACGATCGTGTGCGCCCCCAGCTCGACCCCCATCTGTATCGAACGCATGGCCTTGCGCACGGCGAAGGCGCGCACCTTGGCGTCGGAGCTCGTGAAGGCCCCATCTCGAAAGACCGGATGGCTGAACAGGTTTGTGGTGGCCATCGGAACCACAAGGCCACAGTCGCGCAGCACCTTCTTGAACTCGGCCACGATGCGATCCTGCTCCGCGGCGGAGGCGCCAAAGGGCACCAGATCGTTGTCGTGCAGGTTCACCCCGTGGGCGCCCGCCTTGGCGAGGCCGCGCACGATCTCGGTCGGACTGAGGCGCGGACGAACCGCTGGACCGAATGGGTCGGCCCCGGGATTGCCGACGGTCCAAAGGCCGAAGGTGAAACGATCGTCAGGCGTCGGGTCGAAGGGGTCGGTCATGGCGAGTGGGAGATCGTCGGAGTGTCCGAGGCCTGAACGAACGAGCGATGCAGCTCGAACGTCCCACCATCATGCGCAATCGGCGTCTTTCGGCAAGGACGGGTGTCACCCGAGTTCAGCGTCCTCCACTGGGTCGGCGGAGCGATCACCAAGACCCTCGACGCCACCGGTGATGGAGCCGGCAACATGCTGAGTGAGCCATCGGGCATTGCGGTGGACGTCTTCGGAGACGTCTGCGTGGCTGGCTCGGCCAGCGACAACGCTTCAAGATCACGGCCGCGGCGCCCGCGCTCGGCGCGGGTAGCATGGCACTCCTGGTGCTGGTCCAGGCGATCGGTGGTGCTTTCGTACTGCGCCGGCGTGGCACGCTGAGCTGATCGAGACCGACGGACTCTTCAGTCAGTCTCAGTCGTCGTCCACGTTGCGCACCAGCTCCTGGATCTTGTCCAGCGCCGGATTCAGTCCCTCAACGTACGCGTCCAGGGACAGAGAGTGGGCCCGCAGCTCGTGCCGGTACGATGCTCGGCCGTGAAGCCAGGTGCATGGCCCGGTGCGAGCTGTCGTTCCCGCGCGAGCTGAGCTTCGGCTGGATATCTGCACCGTACGGGGTCACGTCGAGAGCAAGCAGCCAGGTGGCACGATCGACGGGTCGCGGGGCAGCGAAAGTTGTCCTGACACCGTATTTCCACTTGGCGAGCAGGTGGCCCTGGAGCGCGGCTCGCCGCGAGCCTTGAGATCCGCGCTGGCGCAGGCGACACTCGCCGCGCCACGCCCGCCGCGCGACTCCCCACAAGCCCTATAACATGAATTCCCGAGAGGCCGAACTCCAAGAGTCACCGAGCCGCAGGTATGGCCCGCTCGCCGCGCCACTGCTCTTCCTGGCCCTGCTCCTGGCGGCCCTGACCGTCGTGCGCATCGCACTCGTCGGCTGGCAGCTCGAGCGGGTTCAAGAGGTCGACGGCTTCGGCCCCGTGCTGATCAACGGACTGCGCATGGACCTCGTGGCCCTGTGCCACCTGCTGTTGCCGGCAGTCCTGTTCACGCTGGTGCTCTCGGGCGACAACGGAATCGGGCGCGTCTGGCGCGCCGCGTTGCGCGTCTACCTGGTGGCCTGGTTCCTGTACTTCCTGTTCCTCGAAGCCGCCACGCCGGGCTTCATCCACGAGTACGACTCGCGCCCCAACCGCCTGTTCTTCGAGTACTTCAGCCATCCGGACGAGGTCGTCTCGATGCTGTTGACGGGTTACAAGCTGCAACTCGCCCTGGTCACGGTCGCTTCGCTGGCCACGCTCTGGTTCGGATGGAAGGCCTTCGGTCGCGTCCTCAGCTCCTACCGCCCCACCGGGCCGGTGCGCCGGATCCTGCTCGGCCTGCTGACGTTGCCGCTGCTCTTCCTGGGCGCACGCTCGAGCGTTGGGCACCGCCCGGCCAACCCGAGCACGGTGTCGTTCAGCAACGACCACCTGGTCAATGACCTCTGCCTGAGCTCGGGCTACTCGGTTCTGTACGCCCTCTATCGACTCAAGGATGAGGCCGACGCGGGCGAGGTCTACGGCCATCTCGCGAGTGACGACGAGCTGATCGACGAGGTCAAGGCGCGCATGTTCACGGTCGATGGGGACGCCTTTGTCGATCCCGAGACACCCACGCTGCACTGGCAGGAGGCGACCCAGCAAAGGGAGCGCCCGCTCAACCTGGTCATCATCCTGGAAGAGAGCCTGGGTGCGCGCTACGTGGGCGCCCTCGGCGGTCAGCCGGTCACGTCATTCCTGGACTCTCTGCGCGACGAGGGCTGGTGGTTCAACCGGCTGTATTCGACCGGCACGCGCTCCGCGCGCGGGCTCGAGGCGGTGGTCGCCGGATTCCTGCCGACTCCGGCGAGGTCCGTGCTGAAACTCGGGAAGTCGCAGCGCGGCTTCTTCACGCTGGCGTCATTCCTGAAGGCCAAGGGCTTCAAGACCCAGTTCGTCTACGGGGGGCTGGCAGACTTCGACAACATGCGCAGCTTCTTCAGCGGCAACGGGTTTGACGAGATCGTTGACGAGGCCGACTTCGACGATCCGGTCTTCCGCGGTTCATGGGGCGTGTGCGACGAGGACATCTTCGCCAAGGCGCACGAGACCTTCCTCGCGAACGGCGATGCTCCGTTCTTCTCGCTCGTCTTCTCGGTCACGAACCACTCCCCCTTCGAGTTCCCGGAGGGCCGTATCGAACTTTTCGACGAGCCGCAAGCGACCGTCTCGAACGCCGTTCGCTACGCAGACCATGCGCTGCGCGGTTTCTTCGAGAAGGCGCGCCAGGCGCCCTACTGGGACAACACCCTGTTCCTGGTGGTTGCGGATCACGACTCGCGCGTCTTCGGCGCGGAGCTGGTCCCGGTCGAACGCTTCCACATCCCGGGCGTGATCCTCGGCCCTGGCGTCGAACCGCGCGTCGATGAGCGCATCGTCAGCCATGTGGACCTGGCGCCGACCTTACTCTCATTGATGGGCGTCTCCGGCGAGCACCCCATGGTCGGATTCGACCTGACGCGCCTTCCGGATGACCATCCGGGGCGCGCGATCATGCAGTACGGCCAGAATCAAGCCTTCATGAACGGGAACGACGTGGTCGTCCTGCAGCCGCACCTCGAGCCGCGGCAGTTCCTGTACACGGGCGGTGAACTCCAACCCGTCGACACGGATCCGTCACTTGCGAAGTGCGCCCTGGCCCACGCGCTCCTGCCGTCATGGCTGTACAAGAAGCAGCTCTACCGCACACGCGCCGCTGCCGAATGAAGGCTTGCTGCGGCTGAGGCCTCAGGCTCTGGCGCGGGAACGCACGGCCTCGAGCACGCGCTGTGGGCCGATGCCTGTCATGCATGGATGGCCCGCGACCGTGCAGCTGCGCTGGCGGCACGGCGAGCATTCCGCGGGCTCGTAGATCACGGACTGCGGCGACCGAAACGGGCCCGTACGTTCCGGGTCGGCGGCACCGAACAGCGCCACCAGCGGAGTCCCGACAGCCACCGCCATGTGCATCGGCCCGGTGTCGCCGCCGACGAAGACCGAGCTGGCCGCGATCAGGCCCGCGGACTCGCGCAGGGACAGCATTCCGACCGTATCGAGCATGCCATGCGGTCCGTCGCGCAGGATCTCGTCGGCCAGGGCGCGGTCCTGGGGGCCTCCGGTCAGGGCGATGCGGCTCGCAGGGATATCCTGCGCCAATCCTTGCGCGAGTTCAGCCCAGTGCGCCACGGGCCACTGATTGGCGGGCTTGCTGGCCCCGATGTTCAGGCACACTCGCGGCGCGTCACCGGCCCAATCGTCCCGCGGCAGGCGCCATTCGGGCTCGCACTGCGGCAGGCCCAGATGATCTGCGAACTCCAGGTACTGCTCGACAGTCACCCCCGGGTCGGACCTGGGCGGGATACGGTCATTGGTCAAGAGCCAGCTCAGCTCCTTGCAGCGCGCACGGTCGAACCCGAGCCGGCGAGGTGCACCGGTGACGCGCGTGATCAGCCCGCTCTTCAGGATGCGCTGAAGGTCGATCACCAGGTCGAATCGGGCACGTCGTAGCTCGCGCGCCTTGCCCAACAACGTCGAGCGGCACTTCACGTCGATCACCAGAAACTCGTCCACGGCGTCGTGGCCGCTGACCAGCTGGTGCGCCAGGGGCGCGATGGCCCAGGTGATGCGAGCAGCGGGAAAGCCAGCCCTCAGGCGGCAGACGAAGGGCAAGCTATTGACCACATCGCCGATCGCGCCGAGCTTGACGATACAGATGGAACGCGGCTCTGCGGGCATGGGCGCAAGAGGATAGCAGGTTGGGGGCGGCGAGCACCCGTATGGGATCGAAACACCGGTCCCCGCGTACTGTTTTTCGCGTTCCCAGCCCGTACCGTGCGTACCGTGGTCGAGCGCTCGCGCCGGAGTCCGGGGCGGCGCGCCGACGTCGAGATGAGATACCTGGTCATACAGACGCGCGACATCGGCGACGTGATGCTATCGACGGCGCTCTGCAACGCCCTCAACGCGAGCCACCCGGACGCGCGTGTCGACATGCTGACCATGGACCACTGCCGCGGCGTGGTCGACGGGAACCCGAACATCGACGAGGTCATCGTGCTCGTCCAGGCGCGTCGCAACAACGTGCTCTACATGTTCAACTTCTTGAGGCGTCTGCGCGCCAAGAAGTACGACGTGATCGTCAATGTGCAGGGCCAGCTGATCGGCCTCATGAGCTGCCTTTGCTCCCTGTCGTCGCGCCGCGTGGGGATGGACACCTTCCCCTGGAGCCTGGCGCACACGGACAACGTCGTGTTCCACAGCCAGCCGCAAGCCTCCGGCGAATGCGATACGATCGACGACCGCTTCAACCTGCTCGTACCGCTCGGCATCGAGATCGAGAGCCGCTCATACCACCTCTGGCTGGACGACGCCGAAGTGCAGGCCGGGCGCGAGCTCCTCGAGACCGCTGGCGTGGACATGACGCGCCCGATCGTCGCCCTGGGCGTCAACTCACGGGACGACTACAAGCAATGGCCCCTGGAGCATTTCGCACGGCTGGCAAGTTGGCTCATCGACGAGTTCGACGCGCAGATCTACGTCTTCTTCGGACCGGGCGAGGAGCAGTACAGCAAGCGCCTGAAGTCCCTGCTGCCCGAAGACCGTCACCCGTCCGTCTTCGACGACATCCGCACACGCAGCATCCGCGAGCTCGGGACCGTGTTCTCACACTGCACCCTGTACCTGGGCAACGACACCGGCCCGCGCCACGTAGCCCAGTCCCTGGACCTGCCAGCATTCGCCGTCGTATCCCCGGTCAGCAACAAGCGCGGCTGGGTGCCCTGGAACAACCCACGTTTCCGCGCGGTGGACTCCGGCGACGCCATGGGCATGACGTACGAAGAATGGGACCGCATCAGCTACAAGCTGACGCCGGGTGTCGACGACGGCGAGTGGTTCGCAAAGCTCACACCCGAGTTCGTGCAGACCAGGCTGACCGAAATGATCGACGAGCTAGGTTTGTTCTGAAATACGGCGCCAGGATCGATCTCGCACCAACTTGATCCTGGTTCGTTCGTCTCGCGTGCGGCCCGTGGACGATGGCTACGTGGTTCGGTAGTGGAGGGACTCTCGAGACGAGCGACTCCGGATCAGATTGGTGCGAGATTGATCCTGGCACCGTATTACGGGCAACCGCTCAGGTCGTAGCGGTTGACGCTATGGTTCTTGACCAGGATCACGCGCACCGCTTCCAGGTGCGTCAGTTCGTCCAGAACGCTCGCGTCGTCGTCCACGTGGTAGATGAAGACCGGGATCGTGCCCAGGGACTGGCGCGTGCGCGCACCGTAGATCGGGTCGTCCAGCATGCCGTAGTTCATGCCCATGACCGTGAAGTCCCCGAAGTAGAACAGCAGCTTGTACAGGTTGATGAGGCCCGGTGTGACGAAGTTTGAGTCGGGCAACGGGTGCGTGTCGAGGATCGTCTTGAAACCGGCGTCGCGGAAAGCGGACAGGTTGATGGGGTCCTCGCCCTCGACGTAGAACCTCTGCTTGAGGCCGCCCATGAGCGTCAACTCCTCGAGTTCTGCCACCGCTGCGGCCAGGCCTGCGTCGTCGAGCATGCGCAGCTTCTTGAAGTCGAGCCAGAAGGCGCCGTCGGCGCCGGTCGCCTTGAGTAGCGCCGCTAGGGTCAACAGCTCGCCGTTCTTCAGGTTGTACGGCCGGTCATGGGAGACGATGAAGTGCCCCATCTCTGTGTCGAAGAAAACGTCGACCTCCGTGCCCTGCGCCCCCTCGTCGAAGGCCAGCTGGATGCTTTCGATCGAATTCTGCGTTCCGTTGCGCGTGATGTTCGGTCCCTCGCGCACGAGCCCGCGCGCTGCCCACACCTTGTGACAGTCATTCACAACTCCCTCATGGGTACGCTCCGCGAGCATGTGGTCCACGTACACGACCGCAACTGCGTAGCTGGCCATCCCGACGCTCGTTACAAGCAACAGGAAGATCGGCACGAGCCGCCTGTACGACCAGGGCTTGCTGGAGCACAGGTAACGCGCCACGAGCCCGTCGACCACGAGGACCAGGAGCAGCGGCAGGCCGGGTAAGGCGCGCTCGACGAGCTCCTCCGGGTGCTGCGACAATGTCCACCCCAGATAAGAGAGGAGAGTCAATGCGGTCAGAACGAGGGTGGCGGCAGTTAGCTTTCGGAACATGCGGACTCTGCTCCTGGCAGACACGGGGGAGACGGGCAGCGCCTACTTGAACCCAATTTATGGTCCGAGAGAACGACCTGTGCCAGAATCGTCGCCGACCCGCGAACTCGAAAGTCGAGGATTGCCCGTCACGCTCGCGAGCCTCGAACGAAGGTCAAGGGGTTCCGCCCACCATTAAGGATTCACCATGTCGAACCGCCTCCTCGCCGGTTACCTGCCGCTCGTATTGCTCGCACTCCCCGAAGCCTCGACTGCGGGTCCACGTGTCCCCCAGGGGGATGAACCCGCGCCGTTCACCGGCGACCGCGACTGGGAAGAGCGCGGCCGCACGCCGGACTGGGGCGACAACGCCCCCGGCCGCCAGGTCGTCGACCAGAAGAACACCCCCATCGTCGAGGCGCCCATGGTCGACCTCGACGCCCTGAAGAACGCGGTCGCGGACACGGACCTGGTGATCGGCCTGGCCGCCAACGGCGTCGCTCGCGCCTACCCGCTCAAGGTCCTCGGCGGACCCCAGCGCGAGATCATCAACGACCGACTCGGCGAGGAGCCCTTCGCCGTCAACTGGTGACCCGTCACGTTCACCGGCATGGTCTATGCCGGCAAGGTCGAGGGCGACGCGGTCACCCTGGGCGTCTCGGGGCGCCTGCTCGAGGGCAACCTCATCATGTGGGACAGCGAGACCAACTCGCTCTGGAGCCAGATCAGCGGCGAGGCCCTGCATGGTGACCAATCCGGCAAGCACCTCGAGCTCGTGCCCAGCGTCTTTGTCGACTTCGGCACCTGGAAGAAGCTGCACCCTAAGACCCAGGTGCTCGACCTCCCGCCGATCGAGCGCACCGCCTGGCACTTCACCTCGCACCACATGAAGTCCGGCAAGAACGAACGCGCCGAGCCGCTCGGCATCGGCGCCCGCGCATGGGGCGATGCCGTCATGGTGTCCATCGCGCGATTGCAACGCGAGGGCGTCGTCCAGGCGGACGTCTCCGAAGTCCCCGTCGCCTTCGTCTGGGACCGACGCTCTTCATCGGCCCTGGTCTACGACCGCCGTCTCGACGGACAGGTGCTCGACCTCGCCTTCAAGGACGGCGCCCTCGTCACCAAGGGCGGCCAGCGCTTCGACCCTGTCTCCGGCAAGACCCTCGAAGCTGAGCAGACCGTTCGCCTGAAGCGCTTCTCGTATCTGCCTTCCGTCATCAAGGCCTGGGAGGAGTTCTTCCCCGGCGGCAAGATCCTTCAGTAGCGTACGGCTTGCGCGCACCCGGTAAGGTCTGCCCGCACGCGGCGCCCAGGCGAGCGAGGCCGCCCTACTGCCCGCACTTCACTCGAACATCTTCGCGCGTACCTTGTCCAGGAAGGCGGCATCGGGCAGGTCTGCGAGTTCGTCGAGCTCGGCTTCGGTCAGCAGGCTCTCGTCGCGTAGCACGCGCTCGACGCGTTTGCGGCGGCGGCTCTGGATCTCGTCGCGACGTTCGAGCGAGTTGTAGCCAGAGAGCTCGATGCGGTCGGCGGGTAGGCGGCGGCCGGCGCGGATCAGGTGGCGCTTGGCATCGGAGTGGCGCGGGCGGCCGGGTCGACCGGTGCGCGCGTCATCGTTGGCAACGCTGGGCGGCATGGCCAGGGTCGGGTGGGCCTCGCGCAGTTCCATGATGGCCTCGAAGAACTCGTCGCCGGGCAGGTCCCAGATGGCGCGCCATTGTTCGGGAGTCACGCCGGGCGGCAGGCCCCGTCGACCGACCTCGACCGATGCGCGCCGCTGCAGGAACTCCAGGAACTTTTTACCGCGCTTGTCGTCGGGC